>NZ_CP007058.1 GCF_000517625.1 Halostagnicola larsenii XH-48
GTTCCGGTGAAATCGCCGGCAAACCGACTAATGTAGGTTTTCCAAACCGACCCAATCAGTGGACTATACTCCCTACTACTATTAATAATTTGCTATGGACAGCAATATATCCACTCTCCCGGCTGCAATGTATCTACTTCCACGCTCAGATCTATCATATCGCTTGGAACCTCGTTTGTCGAACCCACGCATATGCACTCACCGAACCCACGCACTCCCGTTCACCGGAAACCCGGTGTGTCCGTCTCCAGATCATCGATACCATCCACCCACTACCTCTCGGACCGTTTCACCGGAAACCCGGTGTGTGCGCGCTCACTCTCGTTTACCTTCTTGCACACTTTGTCTGCGCGGGCTAGTCGTGATATCATCCGATCCGTTTCCCGGCTATCCCGATCCAAACAGTAAAGATAATTCACCGGAAACGTGGTGTCATCAACCTATGTCGAGTTCCGGCGATGATCTGTTCACTCGAGACGATCACATATTCGAGAACAAAGAACTCCTCGAGATCAATCACTTACCAGAGGAGGGCCGTATCGTCGGTCGAGACGACGAGATAGCCGATCTCGCGAACGCTGTCAATCCTGCTATCTTCGGACAGAGCCCCAGCAATCTGTTGATTTACGGGAAGACGGGAACTGGCAAATCGCTCTGTGCCAAGCATATTTCCGAGCGGCTTGTGAGGGTCGCCAAAGAAGAGGGTGTCACCGCGGAGTTTGCGTACGTCGATTGTGCACAGGACAACACGGAAACGCAGGCCGTCCAGACCATCGCCCATTCGATGAACAATTCGGAGGCCACCGATATCAAAATCCCAGACAAGGGACTGAGTACCTCTACCTACTACAAGCGCCTCTGGCAGGTTCTCGATACGCAGTACGGCGTCGTCCTCATTATTCTGGACGAAGTCGACAAACTCGATGACGACGATATCCTAATGCAATTGTCTCGCGCGGGCGAGGCCGGCAAGCTAACGGACTGCAAGATCGGCGTCATCGGTATCAGTAACAAGATCAAGTACAAGGATCGAATGGACGAACGAGTCAAGTCATCGCTTTGCGAGCGAGAGTTCGTCTTCCCACCGTACGACGCCAATCAACTTCGAGACATTATGCAAGCCCGAAGCGACGCGTTCAAAGATGGCGTGCTCGAGCCGTCGGTCATCCCTCGAGCAGCGGCTCTCGCCGCCCGCGAACACGGGGATGCCAGAAAGGCCATCGACATTCTTCGGTACGCCGGGGAGATCGCCCAATCGAACTCGAGCGAAACCGTTCGCGAGGAGTTCGTGGTTCAGGCTCGCGAACGAGCCGAAACTGACCGCTTCCGCGAGCTGATCCGGGGGTCGACACCACACTCTCGGTACGTACTTCAGGCGCTTGCAGTCCTTTCGCTGAACGAAACCGACGAGGACGGCTTCCGGACGACCCGTATTTTCGACGTCTACGAGGAGATCTGTCGCCAGGAAGGATCGGATACACTGTCGCTTCGTCGGGTCAGGGATCTGCTGAAAGAACACGCGTTTCTCGACATCATCGAACAGTCGCGACAGAGCGGCGGAAGTGCTGAAGGAAGTTACACCGAGCATCAACTGCTCGAGGATCCTGACGTAGTACAGAAGGTCCTCGTCGAGACGGTCGAGTCCAGCCAGCAGTGACCGATATCCACTCGCCGTTCGGTCGTTGACGCTGTCGATTCTGTTGTCGCTCACATCACCGCTGTCTACTCAGTTGTCGATCCGATTTCGCTGTCGATCTAATTGACCTGATATCATCCAGTTGATGCTATTTCGGCGCCGTAGATTTTTCGGAGCCGGTTCGACCGGCGTATTTTCCTTGACAATTCCATACTTTCTGTCGGCCAACAAGCCGGTGAGCCGTCGTTCTTCACCGGAAACCCGGTGTCCGGTTACCGACTTGCGATCCGCTCGAGCGCCCGGATTCTGTGAACTGCGTCACGCGAGTTTCTGTAAACTTCGTCACACGAGTACTACACCAGTGCGTGGTGGGTCAGACAGGTAGCTGACCTGTCCTTGATACGGAGTACTATCGACCAGTATTAGACTACCATGAGGTTGCAGGCGGCGAACCAACCCGTGGGGAGGCTGTGCTCTTTCAGCGAATGCGAGATATTGAGGAGCGAGGTCAGTCGATCGGACGACGAAATGTGTCTACCACTAACCGTATCGACTCCAACTATCAGCGTGAAGGGCAAACCGAACTCAGCACGCAGTCTCCGTCTCTGTCCACCGTTTGCCCTGAATCCTTAATCGTAGTTTCGAACCGACAGCCGTACCGCCACGAATTCGACGATGCGACCGACGGATCCAGCGACTCCGATTCAGATTCTCGACCGGCCGAAAGCGGCCATTCCACCGAACCTGACCGGAAGATAACGGTCGACGAGCCGGCCGGTGGCCTTACTGCGGGACTCGATCCAGTCCTCTGTCGTTCGAACGGAACCTGGATCGCGTGGGGTGATGGCGAGGCGGACGAACTAGCAGTCGATCAGAACGATTGCGTGCACGTGCCCCCAGATGACGAAGCCTATACGCTTCGTCGGCTCTGGCTTTCTGACGAAGCAGTAGATTCGTACTATTATGGCTTCAGTAATCGCGTTCTGTGGCCGTTGTGCCACGGATTCGAACATCTCCTAGACGACCGACCGGGGGACCTCGAGTGGTATCGACGAGTCAACGAACAGTTCGCGACGGCCGTCTCCGAGCACGTATCCGAGGAGTCGGTGGTCTGGCTGCAGGACTACCACCTCGGCTTCGCGCCGGCACTGATCCGAGAGCGGGTTCCCGATTCGGTAACGATCGCGCATTTCTGGCACATTCCGTGGCCGTCACCGGAGACGTTTGATCACTGTCCGGCGGGTAGGGAACTGCTGGCCGGATTGCTCGGGAACGATCTGCTCGGTTTCCACGTCGACCGGTACGCGGAATTGTTCGTGGAGTGTGTCGATACCCACCTTCCTGATGCAACCGTCCATCGTCCCACTCGGACGATCAGATACGACGGAAACGAAACTCGAGTCGTAGCGACGCCGATGGGCGTCGATGCACCTACCTACGCGACGACCTCCCGTGAGGTCGATTCGGGTCAATGGTCCTCGATTTGCTCGAAATACGATATTTCACAGTCGAATGCGATCGGACTCGGCGTCGATCGACTCGATTACACGAAAGGCATTCCGCAGCGACTCGATGCGCTCGAAACCTTCTTCGAACGAAATCGTCCGTGGCGCGGGCAGTTTACGTTCGTTCAGAAAGCGACGCCATCCCGGACGAACATCCCTGCGTACCAGCAGTTAGGGGAGACTGTCCGACAGCGAGTTGAGCGAATCAACGACCGATTCGGGACCGATGAGTGGCAACCGATCGTCTACACGGAAGACATCCTTCCCCAGGAAGACCTGTGTGCGCTGTACCGGAACGCAGATGTCATGGTCGTCAGTCCAGTCAGCGATGGAATGAACCTGGTCGCACAGGAGTACCTGGCCTCGAATGTCGACGAATCTGGGGCGCTCGTGTTGAGCAATCGAGCCGGTGCACACGAAATGCTCGGCTCGCACGCGTATACGATCGCACCCGACAGAACCGATCACTTCGCCGACACCCTCGAGCGTGTCTTAACGACGGCTCGAGGGGAGAAACGGCAACGAATATCGGTGCTTCGAGACCGTGTGTTCGACGCTGATCTGGACTCGTGGATGCGAGATCAGTTCGTTCAGATGCAGCGTCTCCGTACCGGTACTGATAGCTACGACGATCTGTCGAACGGATATCAGTCACCGGTGTAACGATGCTGAAGGATATTCCAAGCCCCGTCGACGAGCAGTTGCCACGAATCCGGTCAGCGGTTCGCGAGGCGAACAACATCTTGCTCTGTCTCGACTTCGACGGGACGCTGGCACCCATCGTCGACGATCCGGCGAAGGCAACACCGACCGATGCAGTAGTCGACGCACTGGAGGACCTCTCTTCGAATCCAACGATTCGGACAGCAGTCGTGAGTGGTCGCTCTCTCACCGATGTTCGCTCTCGAGTCGATAGCCCGAATCTCTTCGCAGGAAATCACGGGCTCGAAATCCAGCGCAATGGCTCGATTTCGGTCCATCCGATCGCCCAGAAACGAGCGACGCTTGTCGACACTGTCTGTTCGCAACTTGCGAAAACGTTTGAGCCCGTCCCACACTGTTGGGTCGAAAATAAACGGTTGACGGGGTCAGTTCACTTTCGGTTGGCCTCAACTCATCGACTCGAGACGATCAAGAACGTCGCGAAGTCGGTCATCAAGCGAATCGGTCAGGGTCTTCTGGAGCATTCGTATGGGAAACGCGTTATCGAAATCTCCCCACGGATTCCATGGGGAAAAGGTAACGCTGTCGAGTTGCTCGAGCTTTCAGCGCCGACGGATTCGCTGGTCGTCTACCTCGGCGACGATACGACCGATGAGTCGGCATTCGAGGTCGTCGAACCCGATGGGATCGGAATTCGCGTCGGTGGGCCGTCCACGTCTTGGGCGTCCGCTCGAGTCAGGTCGCCTGCTGCGGTCGCCTCGTTTTTGCACTGGATCGGGACTGCAGGACCGCCACACGCGACCGAGACCCCGGCGAAGCTTGAAGAGACACTTTCCCAGCGGTCCGCATAGCCGCTTTCGAGAAACCCACCCATGAACCCACCTTCGTTCCCGAAGCACTTCGCAGGTAGTTCCACCTCCTCAGCCAGCAGCGATGACGCGATACACACTAGCATGCCGATCAGCCGATTTCTCGCCACATCGATGTTGGTACTGATTACCAGTGCTTGTACGGGCGTTTCTCGAGCTAAAGCCGAAAGTATTAGTTACCACTGGAAATAGAGTACAGTACAAGAGCAATTAGAGATGAAACTTAGACAACCAACCGATTTCCTGATCCTCGAGTCACTTGAGGACAAAGGACGCAACGTCGCAACGAACCTCTCTGCGCACACGGACAAGAGTCGAAAGAATATCAACACTCGATTGCCAGTTCTCGAGGACTACGGACTCGTCGAGAAGATTGGCCCCGCCAAACGTTCCGGGCTGTACGAAATTACATCGCTCGGAAAGGCCGCACTGGTTTACCAGGACCAGTACGACGAAGTGGACGATTTCGAGGAACTCATCGAAGGGCCCTCCGCTGGCAATGTTGAATCGGCAGGCGCCTCGGCGACGAGTTTCGCTCGTGGCGAGGAAGACACAGACGACGAATAACGACGTTCTGGTTATTCGCGGCCACCGAGATCCAGCAGTAGCAACTGCTACGATGACGTCTCGAAACCGGCCCAGTATGCGTTTCTCCGGATCTCCTCAGATGTCGAAATTCGTTCTCGTTCCTTCCTCGAGAAATTCACGGAGAAGTTCCTGTAGTGCCTTTCGAAGGTGCTGGTGCATCGTTGGCGGCGCAACGTCCATCGCCTGGGCGATTTCTTCGCCCGTGCTTCCACGGGGCCAATCGAAGTAGCCGCCATAGTACGCCAGCCGAAGTGTCGTAAGTTGCTTTTCCGTCAGCGTATCGAGGATTCGATCCTGCTTTTCCGCCATCGTCTGTACGGATCGGTCGACCTCCCGTCTGGCGACGAGTTCGGTATTCTGGTATATTCGCCCGAGCGCGTTGAGGATCTCTCTGATGTCCGCATCTCTTGGGACGTCAAGGAGGCAGGTTCCGACGTTGTCCTCGACAGTAATATCCCTGATTGCCACGCCGAGATTCGAGAGCGCGCGGACTCCCGATTCGACGAGTCGAAGTTCGATGATACACTGCTGGTTTCCGCTGTGGACGACGCGACATTCTTGGACGGAATCGTGCTGATTTGCCTCTTCACGCACGATTTCACCGTCGATACCGTCGACTAGAACGTACTGATACGTCTTCCCACTCGTCGTCGTTCCCGCCCACTTCAGCGAACACGTGCAGTCGTATTTCTCCGATAGATCGAACGAAATAGCGTTTCCATCGTCGATTCTAATCTCGAGTTCGACGACCGAATCAGAAAAGAGGAGCTGTCGGTTTTTCACCGCATTAATCGAGAACCCGATCGATTCACCCAGCAATCGAAAACTATCGCACTCTCTCGAGCCGAACGCATTTGTTCTGGTCGCAAATACGGCGAGAACGCCGTAGACGACCTCGTCGTGATCGATCGGAACCACGATTGCCGAATTGATGTCGTGGTCGGTGCCGATGTTTGCGAGCGGTTCAGGGAGCTGATTCCCGTGGGTGCCATTGCTGAACGATTGTATTTCGCCAGTCTCGAGGAGACGGTCGTACTCGAGATTTTGTTCGAGCAGTGCTTTCAGTTCGGAATCCATTCCGCCGCTGCCAACCCGATACAAGACGCTGGATTCACTCCCAATTCCTGCGATGACGGCACAGCGATAGAGGTCCGATTCGACGAGTCGATCGCACACGTTTCGCTCGATCGCGGACCGAGTCGGTGCTTCGACGACCGTTTTGATGACCTCTTTGATGATCTCGTTGATTTCGTTCGTCCGCTCGAGGCGCTCGTGTCGAGATCGCAATTTCTGCTGTTTTGCTCGCAGATCCGTAATATCTCTGGCGAGCCAGACGACTGCTCGAACGTCGTTGATCGGTTCGTCTATGAGAACGACGCGGGCTTCGAACCGCCGGACACCTTCGACTGTCTGTGCTGTGTATTCGATCGATTGGATCTCGCCGCTTTCGATAGTTCGGGTGACGCAGTTTTGTAACTCGGTCGCAACCGGCGTCGGAAAAACGTCGTCGAGCTTCAGTCCGATGAGATCGTCTGCAGGAAGCGAGTACAGATTCGAGGCATCGGCACTGATCTGTGCGTCGAGGTACGTGCCGTTTTCGTCGATGATAAATGCTTCTTCCGGAAGCGCCCGTCCGAACAGCTGTTCGTCTTCGTCGACCGCGTGTCCCATCGGGATTCCTACCTGCCCGAGGTGTGTCGCTTGCTGTTCGAGCGCGTCGACGATGCGATCGACGGCTGCCGTCGTCGACTGTTCGAAGACGTAGTCAGTAGCCCCTTCTCGAAAGGCGACCGTCGCTAGGCGCTCGCTCCCATTTCTCGGCGCAACGACGACCTTTTGGGCTGTATTACCCGGTTGAATCCGTTCGAGAACCGCCTTAACGGTTTCTGGATCCTCGAGTTCCAACACGATTCCAGTTTGGCCGGTCGCGGCGTAGGGTGGCGTGTCCTCTGCCGGATCGCTGATCTGGTGGACGCTCACGCGATCGTCTTCGTCGAATGCAGGTTTCAGCCGACTTCGATCTGCTGTCGAAACTAGCGCGACATCGTGGGGGATATCATCACTCATATACTGTTAATAGATTATAATTCTGTGAATATGTGTGACGCACTAACTCACCGGTCATTTCCATCAAATGGTTGCTGTAGTGAAACAAAAAGGTAGTGGTCTGCTTCTCGAATACAGCAGCTAGTTTTGCGTTTCGTCCGTGGTACCAACTCCGCCGATGTGAGCCTCTCTTGAAAAAGTCACACTCAGAACACTCGAGTTCATGGGACACCCTTCGTACTAATCTGTTACCGAAGCCGTTTCGGTGAGGTCGGCAACTCCTGAAATAGCGGTCACGGGGCGACTAGATTTCACCCTGATCTTTCAAATCTTCGATCACGTCGTCGACGAAGGCGTCGACGGATTCGTAGGGGAAGTCCCCACCGGACAGTTTCGTGTTCAGTTCCATCGCCGTCATCGAGAAATCCTCGGACTCGAATTTCGTTCCGGGTCCGTTTGGAAGCGCCGGAACGAGGTCCATTGGACTCGAAATGGGGTAGTCTGCGCCTTCGAACGCCTCGGTCATCTGGTCTCGGAGTTCAGCTTCATCTGCCATTGCAGCCCATAGTAACGTACGATAAATAATAAACCTGTTTATGCGTCTTATAGATGTATAGACAATAGTATTCCTTCGAGAACTGGTCGCTCGCATGAGTGCGAACCCTGGTTTCCCGCTCGAGTTATCATATCTTTCCCATTTTCATCCGTCTCCGTATCGATCAGAACCGTCGGTACGCTACTCTATACCTCGTAGCTGTACAATTTTATCTTTGTGCGCATATGTGATGCTCTCCAAAACTATAATTACCCCACGTCGTGTGTCTCTCACTATGGCGAAAGATACCGTCAGGTACCCGGACGATGTTGTCGAGGAGATTGACGGTCTCGTCGAAGACGGTATGTTCGAGAGCAAATCCGAGTTCTATCGCTTCTCTGCGGAGTACGTACTCACGCTCGTCAACCCCGATCACGAAGTTGAAACGTTCAACTTCGACGAAATCAAGAGTGAACTGAACATCTCGGATTCGGAGCGCCCTCCGATGGCGAACACTGACGGTGGGACGTTCTTCCTCGAGTCCGTGATCGCCGTCCGGAAGCAGGGACTCCGTGGAAATTACGAGGCGGCAGAGCGGTTTATCGACACGCACTACGATCAGACCGACCAGGAGTGTCTCATTCTCGAGGAGTTGTTAGGCACGTATCGGCGGGAAGCGGACGCAAACTCCGCATAATCGTCATTCGAAAGGATATCCGAGCGCCGATAAGTCGAGGTTTTCGGCGACGAGCGTCGCTGCCCGGTCGTAGGGGGATTCATGTGGCTCGCGTGTATCCGAATCGTGCTGATACTGTGTATAATTATCAGCCTCGAGCGTCGGGTGGCCCGCCTTGTCGGCGACGTGACCGAGAAATGCGTTACGGACGTTGTCGTTTTCGAAGAGTCCGTGCAAGTACGTCCCGAGGACGTTCTCGCGGGCGGCGCTAGCTTCACCCAGGGGTCGTCTGACCTCCTCGAGCACTGCAGTTTTGCCGACGTGTATCTCGTACCCTGAGGCACGGCCGCTCGCGCCGGAGAGAAGCGGTGATTCGTTTCCGTCGACCGTCACGGTGGTTTGCTCGAGGACTTTGGTCCCCTCGAAGGACGTTTCGATCGGAAGGAGCCCGATTCCTTCGAGGACGTCTTGCTCACCTGTTCCCTCGCGTGATGCGTTCGTAATTCGTTCACCAAGCAGCTGATAGCCGCCACAGATCCCGACGATCGGCCCGTCAAACGTTTCAATCTCAGTCCGGATATCCGCCGTCCGAAGCGCCAGGAGGTCGTCTACCGTGTTCTTGGTGCCCGGAATGACGATGGCGTCCGCCCGCTCCGAAATAGCGTCCCCGTCCTCGAGGGGTACGTACTCGACTGCGACACTTGGCGTGGCTGCGAGCGCCTCGAGATCGGTCGCGTTCGAAATGTGCGGTAGTCGAGGAACGGCGATCGTGAGATGTCGATCACGCCGGAGGTCGTCCTCGACGCCGATCGTCTTTCGGTCTCCGGGTCCGGGAAGCGCGACGCTGTCTTCTTCGGGGAGGCCCGGGTCGTCGTAGGGGATCACGCCGAGTATCGGTACGTTCGTCCGCGCTTCGATCTCTTCGATACCAGGCTCGAGGAGGGAGCTGTCCCCGCGGAATTTGGTGATAACCGCCCCCACGACTCGATCGCGCAGGGCATCGGGAAGCAACTCGAGCGTTCCATAGAGACTGGCGAACGCGCCGCCGCGTTCGATATCCACGAGCAGGAGGATCGACGCGTCGGCGATACGCGCTGTTTCGACGTTCGCCAGGTCGCGGTCGTGGAGGTTGATCTCCGCGATACTGCCCGCGCCTTCGGCGACGATCACGTCGTGATCCGTCGCGAGGCGTCGATACGATTCACTCGCCGCGTCTTTCGCCGTGGTCCAATAGTCCTCGTAGTACGCCCCGGCCGAGAGATGCGTGAGAGCAGTTCCTCGGACGACGAGTTGGCTTTCGCCGTTCCCGCGCGGTTTCAACAAGACCGGATTCATATCGGTCGTCGGAGTGATCCCGGAAGCTTTCGCCTGGACGTACTGAGAGACGCCAATCTCGCCCCACTGATTCGACTGGTCAGGGTGGTCTTGAGCCGCTCGTTCCCCCGAGGGAGTCTCTGTGGCGTCGGCCGGTCGAACGACCACGCGGGCGTTGTTACTCATGTTTTGTCCTTTGAACGGCGCGACGGACACACCACGATTTGCGAGGTATCGACACAGTCCGGCGGCTACCGTGGATTTTCCGACGTGGCTCGCGGTGCCGGCGATGAGGATCGTTCGTGTCATCCGCGTACGACTGCTCGAGTCCCCGGTCCTATCGTCCTATCGATTTCCCCATCGGTCGACTGGATTCTCGCGCTCAATACTCGGTTCCGCGTCTCGCACGCTGGTTCTCGTCGATCGGATGTTTCTCCTTGCTGACGTTCGTCACGAGATCGGCGTCGTCGATCAGGTACTCGGGACGGGTGTGACTGCCGGAGAGAACCAATTCGAGGCCGTCCGGTTTCGCCTCGATGAGCTCGAGGACGTCGTCTTTCTCGATCAACTCACGATCCGCAGCGTACAGGATCTCGTCTAAAACGAGCATGTGAACGCCATCTTCCGCAGCGCCGTCAAGCGCAAACGGCGTCGAGAGGTCCGCGGCAGACGCCGCCTCGAGCAGCTCGTAGGTTCGTTCGAGGCCGGCCTGTGCCTCGGCTTCGTGATCGGTTTCGTCACTGCCGTCTTGCATGCCGTGCCAACCGTAGTGGCCGAGGTTTTCGTAGGAAATCGCAGGGAGCGCAGCGATGGCGTTGTACTCTCCTCGGACCGCATCGACGCTCGAGGCCCCACCTTTCATGAACTGCAGGAGGTGAACGCGATAGCCGTGACCGGCGGCGCGCATTCCCATCCCGAGCGTCGCCGTCGTCTTTCCTTTCCCGTCGCCCCACCAGACCTGGACGAGTCCGAATTCATCGGGCGCTGACGGTTCGATTTCGGCGGCTTCGGGGGATCGTCCCTGACCGGGAGTCTTCTCGAGGGTCGATTCGGGAGTGCGGTCCGTGGTCATCGTTCACTGAGTTTTCCCTCCGGACGTAATTATACTCTCGTTTCGTTGATCGGCTCGACTCGGAACATCGGCTCACCGTTTCCACGGAGAATGTGGTCGGTGGCGACGTACCAGAATCGAAACTTGACGAGGCTGGTTCGACGGAAACCGGACGTTTCCACGAGTAAGCCCGGCGTACACGTTTCGATAGATCGACCAAATACGTCATTAGGCTTCGCTTCTAACGTACGGTAATGCCAGTCGAGTTTCCGCCGTCCGAGGACGACGCAGATCTCGAGCGTGTCGTCACCGTTCTGGACGATGCCGCCTGTCGGAAGATACTCTCGACACTCGAGGAACCGATGTCGGCTAACGAAATCGCGGCGGCGGCGGAACTTCCGCTTTCGACGACGTACAAAAAATTGGATCTGTTGTCCGAAGCCTCGCTCGTGCGTGAGACGGCTGCGATCCGTCCCGACCGACACCGAACGTCCAGATACGTCGCGGATTTCACCGAGATCGCGATCGATCTCGACGAGGAGCGCACGTTGCAGGTCTCGATCGACCGATCGAACTCTCGAAAGACTGATATATGGGCCGAAATCGCCGCGGATTTCTCCCAGTAGACGCCTCTTCTGTATCGATTGACGCGTTCTCGAGGTAGAATCCCACCACCTGCCATTCCGATACGCTGACTGTCAGAAACGCCTCGGATCGTCACCTCATCTCACCCCGGTATAGTAAAATATCATTTTCGAGACTCGTAGGCTAGTTTCGTTCCTAGGAGCGGTCCACAATGCCTATAATAATGCACATTAAAAACATTTCTATGGCTACGTATGGTTGAAAATACTATATAATTTGATGAGCGAATCGATTTCTACTCTATCTCTGCTGATCAGAAGATAGGTAGTGGGTGACCCCTCTGTATATCCATGTTGCCATAATATGGCTGTTGTTCGGCCATGGTCCTGCGGATATGTTCTGCATTTCGACCGATCTCGAGTGGCACCCTTCGAGTTTACCTTCATAACGAATGTCATACTCGTGGTGAGAAATAAATAAATTGTAAATTTGGTATGTTGCAAAATCTGAATAACTATCCGAAAAACCCCTTCTGTTATCCTTCGAGTTGAACGACGAACTAGTTTCGTTGAACAGGAGTGAGCGCCTGTCGACCGCCATCGTTCTTGTCCGAGACATTCCATCGACGGAGTGTGCGTCTTGATTCTCGTTATCTAGACCGATGCGTTGCTCTCATCCTTCGTTCGGGAGTTTTCCAGCGTCCTGTAGCCCCTCGACGATATCATCGGCGAGTGCTTCGGGCGTTTCGTAGGGAAACCGATCCGACGCGCCATCGGTTTCTTGGGCTGCGCTGCGAAGCTCGAGCACAGACATCGAAAACGTCCCGGACTCGAACGTCGTCGCAGGCCCGTTCGGAAGCGCCGGCAGGAGTTCCATCGGATTCGAAACCGGGTAGTCCGCACCCTCGAATGCATCGACCAACTGTCGTCGAACGTCTTCGGTGTCGGGTTCTGTCATCGTCTGCTCCGGCGTACTGTTGGGATCGCCATACTACTTGCGTTCTGCAATGGAACGTAAGCCAGTAGACAGCGCCTCACTATTCGACCGTCATTACCGTATTACCATCGTTCGGGACACCGGTTCGAGTTGACGGATTAGCTCCACGCAAATGCGCTTGCGCCCGATGCTGGCGCTAGTTGTCGGTCGATAGCGTCGCCGTCGCCGTTCCCGTCAGCAACGTCTCTTCGTGGTGAGTGGCGGCCTCGAGCGCTACGTCGACTCGGCCATCGGCTCGATCGATTTCGGTGACGGTTCCGGTCGCTCTGACGGTCCTACCCGGGCGAAGCTGTGATTGGAACCGAACGCCGAACGACTCGAGTGTGTCCACGCCGAACCAGTCTGTGACGACCCGCGACGCGATTCCGGCGGTGAACATTCCCTGTCCGAAGACGGTCTCGTTCCCGGCCGCTCGAGCGTAGGGCTCGTCGAAGTGGATCGGGTTAAAATCACCGCTAGCACCGGCGTACCGAACGAAATCCTGTCGGTTGATTCCTTCGACGACGACCGACGGCCCCGTTTCGTTGATCTCGAGTTCGTCGATGGATTCAACTCGCTGCGCTTGGTTCACCGGCCGGAGCGGTTTGGGACGCGTCCGTTGGTGATCTGTTGTGTTACCGTTCGACACTGCGGTCTCCCCGTCGTCTCCGTCATCTCCGTAGTCTCTGGAGTCAGTCGGCGAGTCGACCGGTTCGTCGGTCGTCGGTTCCGAGTCGACAGCACCACCGGTTTCGATCACCGTCGCCCGTTCGGTGAGCACCCGCTCGTCGTGTTGGTCCCGGTATTCAGTCTCGAGAACCGCGAATGTCATCGTTCCAGCCTGGTCTCCGTCTCGTTCGTACAGATCCGTCAGTGTCGTGGTCCCCGTCAGGATATCTCCGACGACGGCTGGTCGATCGTATTCATAGGCATGTTCCCCGTGAAGGATGTATTCGTCACGAAACCCGAGGTCGAAGCCGAGTCCGTCGACGTCAGCGGGTGTGTACCGTGGAAATGTCCCAACGCGCGTGTACGTGAGAGGCGCAGGAATCTCCCGGTATCCGAGCACTGTGGCGGCTGTTGACGAGTGAAAGACGGGATTCAGGTTCGTGATCGCCCGAGCGAATTCGGCTACTTTGCCGGCCTCGATCTGGAATCCCTCAACTGTCTTTCGCGAGTCACCGACCAACGCCTCGAGGTCCGAGAGCGGCTTAGTCGGCACGTCGTCCACCTCCGAGTGTCGATCGTGACGGCGCTCGAGCGGTACCCGCCATCGTCGAACGTAGGTCGCGAATCGTCCGTTGGCGTCTCATTTCCTCAGTCTTTTCCGACCGGACAGATAATACTACGGTTGCGAGCGAACCGACGCCGACGAACGATTATCGGCCGCACATTCACTCGTCGAGCGCGTCGATGCGTCGGTCCTCGTCGAAGCGCAATACGTTCTCGAGTTCGGTCTCGTCGACGTCCTCGAAGGCGTGACGAGCGATCGTCCGCCGGTGAACCTCGTCGGCCCCATCAACGATGCGAAACGCGCGGACGTGTTCGTAAAAGTGCGCCAACGGCAGATCCTTTCCGATCCCGTTTCCGCCACAACACTGGAGTGCGAGGTCGATACTGTCGTTCGTCACGTTTGCCGTGAACAGCTTCGCCATCGCGATTTCGATGCGCGCGTCGCTCCTGTCGAGTTCTCTCGCCGCGTGGCGACACATCGTCCGCGCCGCGTGGAGTCGCGTTTCCGCGTCCGCGATCCGGTGACGGAGCGCCTGTTTGTCCTCGAGCGTCGTGCCGAACGCCTCGCGTTCGCTGAGATAGGCTTTGGCGATTTCGAGCGCTCGTTCGGTCATCCCGGAGTAACGCATGCAGTGGGTAAGCCGACCGCCGCCGAGTCGCATCTGTGCGACCTGAAATCCTTCGTTTTCCGCACCGACCGTGTTTTCGACGGGTACGCGAACGTTCTCGTATTTAATTTCTGCGTGGCCGCCCGTTCGTTCAGTAATGGCGTGTCCGCCGAGGTGGGGAACGTTGCGGACGACGTTGACGCCGTCAGCGTCCGCAGGAACGAGGATGATCGAGGTACCTTCGTACGGGTGGGCCTCGAGATCCGTCCTCGCCATCACCAGGTAGAAATCGGCGTCGAGGCCATCTGTCGTCCACCACTTGTGCCCGTTTATCACCCACTCGTCGCCGTCTCGTATCGCCGTCGTCTGGAGCATTTTCGGGTCCGAGCCCCCGCCTTGCATCGGTTCGGTCATCGAAAATGCCGACGAAATTTCCCCTTGTACGAGCGGTCGGAGCCACTCTTCTTTCTGTTCTTCCGTTCCGACCATCTCGAGGGTGTGCATATTTCCTTCCTGGGGCGCGTTGGCTCTGATCGCGAGCGCACCGATGAGCGAGCGTCCAACCTGTTCGAACGACGGGAGCATGTCCCGGAAATCGAGTCCCTGTCCGCCGTATTCTTCGGGGACTTGCGGCGCGAAGAGGTCTCGATCCTTGGCCTGATCCCACAGCCCTTCTATTTCGTCGTCCGAAATCGGTTCGCCCGTCGCGAGCGCTTTTCGCTCGCGAGGAAGCACGACCTCCTCCATGAACGACGCTACTCGCCCCGCGACCGCGTTCGCCTTCTCGGAGTCGTGGTACTCCATAGCCCCCCCATTCAGTTCAATCATTGTAAATCTATAGCCTATTGTAGTAACCAGTGGTTACTAATACAGATTGTAGGTTAGAATTTGTAAATATCTCTTGAACCGGAACTCCTTCAGTATGTACTCAACCCAATTACAACCCTATCTGTGTAATATATGGTCGGTCGGTATTGACGTGACAGATTTTGACTGCCCTTTTATGTCCTGTACTGAATAACTGTTCAATTCGACCGAATGTATTTCATAACGTGGCATAAACACTCAAAACCACATACTACTCTAATGAACTATGGTATCCTTTGGAAGTATTAGGCGACAAAGGCGATTTGTCCTATATTTGCCTGCATATCGATCTCTGTAATACTTTAGAATTTAAAAGCAATATTTGTCACACTATGCCGTATTTAGCACGAACTATTTTCGACCGGTGTTTTGTGATAGTCTGTTTTCGACGGCGTTCGCGTAATCATCGGCTATAGTCCTGTTCTACCACGGGAGCTGGAAGACAGCCAACCGACAAGATGAATCGGAGTATCCGACCACGAACGGCGCTCCAATCGTCGACCACCTCATGCCGTTGTATGGTAATAAATAGCCATATTAAACCGGCAATTTTATAATGTATGTGTGTTACTCTCGGTCTATGTTCGGCAGTAGTGCCTGGGAGGATGACGATTCAATCTCGGAGGGGGCGGTCGAACCCGAAACGAAAACGATCGACGATATCGATCTGATCAAAAAGCGAGTTAGACCGACGGCGAAGTTTATCGCCGCGTTCACGATCGGCGCGTTCTTTTTCCTGTTTCCGATGGAATGGGAGGGCCAAACGACGATTCCACTGGACGTCGTCGTTTCGATCATCCAGTTGAAAATCCCGCTATTCGTCGATATACTCACGTTTTTGTTGATCGCCGCTGGCGGCCTCTTCACGACGCTCTCGATGGCCCATTACAGGGGCATAGTTTCGCTCGATCAGTCGACCGTCGATCGACTCGAGTTAGACTACTGGGAGACATCGAACGTTTTCTGGCTGTTTCGATTAGTGGGAATCGTCCTTGCGGTCCCGATTCTCTTCGAGTTCGGGCCGGCGTGGCTTCTCAGTGAGGACACCTCGGGTATCGTCTGGGGTTCGTTGTTGCTCACGATCGCGCTCGTTATCCCAATCGGTGCCATTTTCGTCAATCTGCTCGCCGAACTCGGCGGCCTCCAGTTCGTCGGAACGCTCGCACAGCCGGTGATGAAACCGATGTTCAACCTTCCCGGGCGGGCGGCACTCGACAGTGCCGCGTCGTGGGTCGGTTCGTTCAGTATCGGCTACTACCTGACCCGAAACGTGTTCGATCGCGGTGGGTACAACAAACGAGAAGTGTTCGTCATTTGTACCTGTTTCGCGACCGGAAACCTCGGAACGGTCGGAGCGATCGCTGCCGTGTTGGAGATTCTCGACGTGTTCCCCGTCGTCGTGGTGCTGTACCTGATCAGCGTGGTGGTTACGGCCGCTATTCTCGTGCGCGTGCCACCGCTCTCGACGATTCCGAACGAGTTCGTCGCGGAACCAGATCCCGAACCGGTGTTCACGGGCAGCGTTCGTGACTACTTCCGGTTCGCGTTCAACGAAGCGGTCAAATCGGCTGAAGAGGGCTCGTCGATTACGCGATCTGCCGTCGTCGGACTCATCGACGGGTTGAAGCTGACCGCGATGATGCTCGGGACGATTCTGACGATAGGTATGGGTGTCGTCTTGCTCAACGTGTACACGCCGTTCTTCGAAATCGTTGCCACGCCGCTCGTCCCCGTGATGAGTGCGTTTGGTATTCCCGATCCTCAACTGGCTGCTTCCTCGATCATCATCGGCGGGGCAGAAATGTTCATCGCCGCGACGCTGGTCGTCGGAGCCGACACGATTACGCAGGTGTTCATCGTGATCGTCGTGAGCTCACAGGCCATTTTCTTCGCCGCCTCCGCACCGATGATGGTCGATATGTTCGACGACGTCCCGATTCGATTCCGCGACCTGTTCGTTCTGTTCGTCCAGCGAACGATCGTCCTCGTGCCGATTGCGGCCGCATTGACCCACGCTGCGGCGGCTCTCGGATTACTCTAAGGCCCGTTCAGCGGTATTCGTTCAACGGATACGAATCGACCCGATTCTGTCGAATCGATGGAGAGGGAAAGACGTTAGGCAGAGCGGAACGAGTATTCGACAATGGCAACAGACACCAAGAAAATACACGCCGTCCAGCGAACGCTCGAGATCATTGAGGCTATCCGCGACCTCGAACCGGCGGGCGTTTCCGAAATCGCTCGGAACGTTTCGGTGTCGAAAAGTACGGTTCATACGCACCTGGTGACTCTCGCTGACGAGGGGTACCTCATCCGTGAGGACGACGAGTATCGATTAAGCTGTAAATTTTTGAGTATCGGCTCCGCGATCCAGGAGCGATTCAGCCTCTATCGGATGGCCAAACAGAACGTCGATGAACTGGCTCACGAGACTGGCGAATCGTCGAACCTGGTCGTCGAAGAGGACGGAAAAGGGACGTGTCTGTACGCGACGAACCCAAAGGATTCTCCCGACGTCTACATGTCCGCCGGGGAGCAAAACTACATCCACGCGACGGCAACGGGGAAGGCGATACTCGCCCATATGCCGGAGTCCGAGGTCGATGCGATCATCGATCGGCACGGACTTCCGAAGCTGACCGAACAGACGGTTACGTCGCGCGAAGCGTTGTTTTCTGAACTCGAGGAGATTCGAGATCGCGGGCTGTCCTTCGATCGCCAGGAGACGATTAACGGACTCTTCTGCATTGCAGCCCCGGTCGTCGTCGACGACCGCGCGATGGGTTCGATCAGCGTCTCGGGTCCCGTCAGTCGATTCACGACCGAGCCCCGAAAGGAACAGCTGTGTGAGGCGGTCGAGGAAATCGCCAACGTCGTCGAGTTACAGTTCGTCTTTTCCTGATGGCTTCGAGAGATCGTCCGATTCGATCGTTTCCCACACCCGAACGAAGCGTTGAGAAGGCCGAACGGATCGCCCTCGAGCGTGGTCGGTTCACCGACCTCGGGCGACAGCGCACCTTCCGATTGGATTACAACTATACAACTGTAATGGCGCATGAGGCGGTATCACACTCATTTCGATTCCGGAACCCGATTTTCGATCTTCTTAACACAGCAATACCGCCGCCGGAATACCGCAAATCGTTCCGGACAGCCAACGGAGTATCCTCCTCTGTCGAACAACCCTTCCCCACGAACAGCTGAGGTATCCGTTCCGCTGACAGAGCCCCTGATTTTTTCTATCGTTTGTAGGCTGTTCGAACGGATCGAACCCGCTGCTCGCCGCAGTTACCGTTCTCGATCCCCGACGACCACGACACGAGTCACCGAAGAGCGTATAGTCCTCTACGCGAGAGGTAAACTCACGCATGGTTAGAACAGCGTTCGAACTTCCCGACGTAGGCGAAGGCGTCGCCGAGGGTGAACTCGTCACCTGGCTCGTCGACACCGACGAACGGGTCGCCGAGGATCAGCCTATCGCTGAAGTCGAGACGGACAAGGCCCTGGTCGAAATCCCCGCCGCGTACGACGGCGTCATCGCGGAGCGGCGTGCCTCCGAAGGTGACGTCATTCAGGTTGGCGAGGTCTTCGTCGTATTCGATGTCGACGAGACGGACTCGGCGGAAGAATCGGCCTCGAGCACCGAATCGGCTCCCGAAACAGACCAGGTAGAGGAGCCGGAGCCATCGAATGGTACCGAGACAGCGATCGATGCTGATGCCGGACGCGGGGAATCCGGCGTCGCCGATTCCAGCGGTACTGCTGAATCGGATGTGACCGTCTCCGACGGGCGTGTTTTCGCCCCGCCGAGCGTTCGAGCCCTCGCCCGCGAAGAGGGTGTCGAACTGGCGGCGGTCCGGCGACAGGTCGGTGCGACGGACAGACGCCTCACCGAGTCCGACGTGTACGCCGTCGCGGACGGACGAGTGGAGTCGGAAGAACGCACTCCTCAGCGTGGTTCGGATTCGACGGAGGCACCTTCGGCGAAACAGGAATCGGACTCGTCGGCTCCCGATCGGGTCGAGAGTGAGTCCGCATCGATTCCGACCGACCGAACCGCAGACGCCGGTCGAGGACGCACGCTCGCGATGCCGGCGACCCGACGACTCGCACGCGAGAACGACGTCGATATCAACGACGTGCCTGCGAGCCAACGGCGAGACGGTGCCCCCTTCGTTACCCCAGACGATGTCGAGCAGTACGGCCAGGGTGACGCGTCGGCATCGACCGCGACCAGCGAGACGGAGACGAGCCCTGATACATCCGGTCAGCCCCGACCCGGCGCTCGAATCCCCTACACCGGTGTGCGCCGAACGATCGGCGAGAAAATGGCGACCTCGAAATACACGGCCCCGCACGTGAGTCATCACGACGAGGTCGACGTCTCCGAACTCGTCGAGGCGCGCAGCCGACTCAAACCGGAAGCACAAGCGCGAGAGACGAAGCTAACGTACATGCCGTTCGCGGTCAAAGCCGTCGTCGCGGGATTAAAGGAGGTTCCGGCGATCAACGCCGAACTGGACGAGGAAAACGAGGAGATCGTGCTCCACGACGAGTACAACATCGGGATCGCGGTGGCGAGCGATGCCGGGCTGATGGTGCCGGTGATCAAAAACGCGGATCAGAAAGGGCTGCTCGAGTTAGCCGACGAAATCTCTGATAAAGCCGCGCGGGCTCGAGACCGCTCGATCGGGCTCGAGGAGATGCAAGGTGGGACGTTTACGATAACGAACGTGGGCGCGGTCGGCGGTGAATATGCCTCACCGATCATCAACCACCCCGAAGCGGGCATTCTCGCACTCGGCTCCTTGAAGGAGCGCCCGTGGGCCGAGGACGGCGAGATTGTGGCTCGAGAGACGCTGCCGATTTCGATGTCGGTCGATCACCGGATCGTCGACGGCGCGGAGGCCGCACGGTTTACGAACGAGGTCAAGCGATACCTGAACAATCCCGAACTGCTGCTCTTAGAATAATGGTCATGGGAGACATTACGACGGCGACAGATGTACTGGTAATCGGCGGCGGCCCCGGCGGCTATGTGGCTGCGATCCGGGCGGCCCAACACGGTCTCGACACGACGCTCGTCGAGCGCGACGCCTACGGCGGTACCTGCCTGAACTACGGCTGTATTCCCTCCAAGGCGATGATCACCGCAACGGACATCGCCCACGACGCAGCGTCGGCCGAGGAGATGGGCATTCACGCCGACCCGTCGATCGACATGCGAGCGCTCGTCGAGTGGAAAGACGGCGTCGTCGACCAGCTCACCGGCGGCGTCGAGAAACTCTGCAAGGCTAATGGCGTCTCGCTGCTCGAGGGGACTGCAACGTTCGTCGATGAGGAGACGGTCCGGGTTGCCCACGGCGGCGAAGGCCAGGGGAGCGAATCCATCGAGTTCGAGCACGCGATCATCGCGACGGGAAGCCGGGCGATGTCGATCCCCGGTTTCGACTTCGCAGACGACCAAGTCTGGTCTTCACGTGAGGCGCTTGAAGCGGACGAAATTCCCGAGGAACTGGTCGTCGTGGGTGCCGGCTACATCGGGATGGAACTCTCGACGGTATTCGCGAAAGCCGGTGCGAATGTGACTGTGGTCGAAATGCTCGAGGACGCGCTGCCGACCTACGAGGACGACGTTGCACGCGTCGTCCGCGACCGGGCCGAGGAACTCGGGATCGACTTCGAGTTCGGTCTTGGCGCGAGCGAGTGGCGCGAGACAGACGACGGGATCGAAGTCGTCGCCGCGGATGAAGACGGCGAGAAGTCGGTCTTCGATGCGGATCGCGTGTTGGTCGCAGTCGGCCGGGAACCCGTGACCGACGCGCTCGAACTCGATGCATTGGGTCTCGAGACCGACGAGCGCGGCTTTCTGGAGACGGACGAGTTCACGCGAACCGACCTCGAGCACGTGTTAGCGGTAGGTGACGTCGCGGGTGAGCCGATGTTAGCGCACAAAGCCAGCGCCGAAGGGCTCGTCGCCGCGGGCGTCGCGGCCGGTGAGCCGGTAGCTCTCGACCACCAGGCGATTCCCGCGGCCGTCTTTACCGACCCTGAAATCGGGACGGTCGGGATGACCGAAGCTGAGGCCGACGAGGCTGGGTTCGACCCGGTTGTTGGAACGATGCCACTCAGGGCGAGCGGTCGAGCGCTCTCGATGGGCGAGTCGGACGGATTCGTCCGGATCGTCGCCGACGAGGAGACTGAGTTCGTTCTCGGCGCACAGATCGTGGCACCCGAGGCTTCAGAGCTCGTTGCTGAACTCGGGCTGGCGATCGAGATGGGCGCGAAACTCGAGGACATCGCGGGCACTATCCATACCCATCCGACGCTCTCGGAGGCGGTGATGGAGGCGGCTGAGAACGCACAGGGAAAAGCAATCCACACGCTGAACCGATAAAGACATTCAGTGCTCGAGCGTTTCTTCGATGGCCGCTTCGATTTTCGGGGGATGGGGGATGTAGTAGTCTTCCATCGAGAGGAGGGGGACGGGCACGTCGAAGCCGGTGACGCGGTTGACGGGTGCTTCGAGGTACATCAGGGCCTCATCGTTAATGGTGGCGATGACTTCGGCGCCGAAGCCGCCGGTTTTGGCCGCTTCGTGGACGACGACGCAGCGCCCGGTCTTTTCGACCGACTCGAGGACGGTTTCCTTGTCGAACGGCGAGATCGTCCGGAGATCGATCACCTCAGCGTCGACGCCCTCGAGGTTGTCGACCGCCTCGAGGGTGTTGTGCATCATGGCACCCCAGGAGACGACGGTGAGGTCCTCACCTTTTTGTCGCACCGCTGCCTCGCCGAGCGGTTCAGTATAGGAACCTTCGGGAACGTCTTCGCGGATGGAGCGATAGACGTGTTTGGGCTCCATGAACAGCACCGGGTCGGGATCGCGGATGGCGCTGATGAGCATGCCCTTCGCGTCGTGGGGGGTTGACGGGATCGCGAGTTTCAGTCCGGGGATGTGTCCGTAGGCCCCCTCGAGGCTTTCGGAGTGATGTTCTAATGCCCGTACACCGGCGCCGTAGGGGGTGCGGACGACCATCGGGGCGGTGAGTTCGCCACGGGTACGCCAGCGGATGCGACTGGCGTTCGTCACGAGCTGGTCGAACGCGGGCGGGAGAAAGCCCGAGAACTGAATTTCGGCGATGGGACGGTAGCCGTGGGTTGCGAGGCCGACGGCTGCGCCGACGATGGCGATCTCCGAAAGCGGCGTGTCGAGGACGCGCTCGGCGCCGAACTCCTCGAGCAGTCCCTCAGTGGCTCGAAAGACGCCGCCGGATTCGGCGACGTCCTGGCCGAAGACGACCGTCTTCTCGTCGGTGGTCATCTCTTCGTGCAGCGCGTCGTTGATGGCTTCGATGATTGTCGCGTTCATAGTAACTCACCCCTTCGGTCGTCGTTCGATGTGATCGTACATCTCGGGTCGCTCCTCGAGGAGTTCCTGGAATTCGTCGAGTTGGCGTTCGAGTTCCGGCGGCGTCTCCTCGTAGAGATGGGCGAAGATTTCTTCGATGCCGCGTTCTTCGAACGCATCGGCGGCGTCGACCGCCTCGGAGAACTCGGCTTCGACCTCCTCGCGGATCGCCTCCTCGTCGATTCCCTCCCAACGACCGGTCTCCTCGAGGAACGCCTGATACCGCTCGAGAGGATCCTGGTCGGCCCATTCTTCGACCTCCTCGTCGGAGCGGTATCGGGTCGGGTCGTCACTCGTCGTGTGGGCTCCACGTCGGTAGGTGACCGCTTCGACTAACACTGGATTGCCCTCGAGCGCGCGTTCTCGCGCCCTCGAGACGGCGTTGTAGACGGCCAACACGTCGTTACCGTCGACACGAATACCGTCGAGACCGTACGCGAGTGCCTTCTGTGCGATCGTTTTGGCGTTGGTCTGTCCGTCGAACGGCAGTGAGATCGCGTACTGATTGTTCTGGCAGAAGAACACGGCGGGGACGCCGAGCACGCCGGCGAAGTTCATACCCTCGTGGAAGGCCCCCGTTGACGTTGCGCCGTCACCGAGGTTCGCGAACGCGATCGCGTCTTCGTCCGCCAGTTGCATCCCCCAGGCTTTGCCGGTCGCGAGCGGAATGTGCGAGCCAATCGAAATCGCGAGACCGAAAATATTCGCTCCTTCCATGCGCGAGGCGTCTTCGATCCCGCGCCAGTACAGAAGCAGGTCGCGCATCGAGAGTCCGTGCATCAACAACGCGCCGGCCTCGCGTCCGTACGGGAAGATCCAGTCCTGATCGGCGAGCGCGAAGCCGCTGCCGATAATCGCGGCTTCCTGTCCCCGTCCGGAGGCGACCGTTCCGAGCTTACCCCGTCGTTGGAGTTTCGTGGCTCGATTGTCGTACACCCGCTGTAAGAGCATCCACCGGTAGAGATCACAAAGTGCCTCGTCGTCTAGGTCCGGAACCCGGTCCGAATCGAACGTCCCGTCCGGCCGTACCACCCGATAGGTCTCGATCTCGAGGTCGCCCTGTGAGAGGGAATCGACACCGACGTCTCCCGTCACAGGTGTGACTGACCGCGGACTGTTGTCCATGGTATACCCGAAATTGGCCTAATCAGTTTAATATTGTTGTTGGTAACGGCAATAATGTCCTGTTATTCTACGCCCATCGATTACCTGTAGGTCCCAACGCCAGCTCTCGCCTCATCAGTTTGTTCGACGATGTTCGTCTTGACCGATGTTTGCCCCGACAGACGTTCGTGCGTGCGTTAGTCCACAGAAAACTGAAAGCTCTTTGTCCCACTCACTATTTGACATGGTAATTCACCACAATCCTTATATCGAGTTGGCGGCAATACCTCGATATGCCATCACATAGCAGGAGGGCTGTCCTCAAGACTGGTGCAACAGCCACGGCAGTCGGTCTCGCGGGAGTAGCGGGTTGCCTCGGGGGAGGCGGCGGAGACACGCTCCGATTTAACTTCGTCGTGCCCGTCGAGAACCTTGGATCGTTGCTCGACATTCCAGAAATACAGGACGAACTGAGCGGTCTTGGAGAAGATTACGAACTCGAGGTCTCGCAGGACGCGAGCACGCCGGATTCGATCAACTCGCTCGCTGCTGGGGAAGCCGATATGGCGCTCGTGACCACCGAGAGTTTCGGCGGAGCGATCGTAGGCGATGCAGTTCCGAGCGGGCTGACTGCGATCGCGACTGACTTCTGGGACGCCCACCCCGATTACTTCGGGTTCGAAATTTACTCCTTGCCCGACTCGGACGTGACCGACCCGGAGGATCTCGAAGGAGCGTCGCTCGGTGTGAACGCGACTGGGACGGGGATTCACGCCGTATTCGAGAAACAATTGGACAACATGGGGATGAGTTCTGACGATGTCGAGTACAACGAGCAGGGGTTCGCCACGTTCGTCGAAGGCTTAGAAGACGGGATCTTCGATGCGGCGATCTTCCCGGGGTTGTACGCGGTCACTCCCCGGAACCAGGATTTCAATCTGGTGTTCTCGAGCCAGGACGCCTTCGGCGACGAGTTCGAGAACGGGTATCCGTTCGCCTACACGGTCTCGACTGGCGACGCACTCGACAACAAAGGCGAGCAGATACAGTCGTGGGGTGACGACTATCTCGAGGTCGTCGACTACATCGAGTCGAACCGCGACGAGGTCGTCTCGCTTGCAGCAGACCACTTCGAAATCGACGAAGGCCAGCTAGACGAGTTCTTCATGACGGAGAACGATTACTACCGGGACGAGATCGAAATCGACGAGGAGGCCCTTCAGGGAATCATGGACGAGTTGGCAGCTCTCGAAATCCTTGACGAGCAGTTCGACGTTGGAGAGCACGTCACTAACGAGTACATCACCTAGAACAGTGTTGGTAGTTATCAAGTCGCATAATATTCAAATACGACATTGGCGTACTATCGGTCACTATGGTTGAAGGACACGTAACGATCTCGAATCTGGAGAAGGTGTACGAATCGGGCGACGAACGAACGAAGGCGATCGACGACCTCTCACTGGAAGTGCCCAGCGGCCAGTTTCTCAGCGTCGTCGGCCCCAGCGGCTGTGGCAAAAGCACGCTGCTGTACCTCATCGCCGGCTTCCTCGAGGAATCGACCGGCACCATCGCCGTCGACGACCAACCCATCGACGGGCCGGGCACCGACCGAGGTGTCGTCTTCCAGGATTACGCTCTCTTTCCCTGGCGCACCGTCATGGGTAACGTCACCTACGGCCTCGAACAGGACGGCGTTCCCAAAGAACAGCGCCGGGCGACGGCCCAGGAGTTCATCGATATGATGGATCTCGACGGCTTCGAGGACAAGTATCCCAAAGAGCTCTCCGGCGGGATGAAACAGCGGGTCGCGCTCGCGCGGACGCTGGCGTACGATCCAAAGATCCTCCTGATGGACGAGCCGTTCGGCGCGCTCGATCAACCGCTGCGGGAACTCCTGCAGGATCACCTCCTCGAGATCTGGGGCGACCTCGGAAAGACGGTGATCTTCATCACCCACGACGTCGAGGAGGCGGTTTATCTCTCCGAACGCGTGATGGTGATGACGCGCCATCCGGGCACCAAAAAGACGACCGTCGACATCGACGTCGACCGCACGCAGCCGCGCGAGGACATCATCCTGTCCGACGAGTACACGGACGTAAAAAATCAGGTCTGGCAATCCCTGCGCGAGGAGACCCAGCCGGAGGCCCAACTCTAACGATGTCCTACGCCGATTTGCAACTAGGGGCGCTCGAGGAGACGCTGCCCGCACCGCTTCAGCGGGTCGTCTGGTTCGTCTTCGAGTGGATTCCGCTCGTGATCGTGGCCGGCTTCTGGGAGTTCGCCAGCGGCACGTTCGTCCCCAGCACGGTTCTCTCGCCGCCCTCGGAGGTCGCGTTCGTCACCTGGGAGTTACTCGTCGCGGGCGATATCATCCCGCACTTGCAGGTGTCGCTGTTTCGAGTCGCGGCTGGGCTCGTCCTGAGCATTTCGATCGGTGTCCTGCTTGGGGTTGGGATGGCTCGAGTGAAGCCGGTTGAGAACTTCTTCGAGGTGTTTCTGGCGTTGATCTACCCGATTCCCAAGTCGGCGCTCGTGCCGCTGGCGATTTTGTGGCTGGGGACCGGCACGGAAACGTCGGTTCTGATCGTCTTCCTCGCGTGCTTGCTCCCGATCGTGCTGAATAGCTACAACGCGGCCCAGACCGTCGATCAGAACCTCATCTGGTCGGCCCAGATGATGGGAATGCCGTCGTGGCAGATTCCGCTGAAGGTCGTGATCCCGGCGACGATTCCGAGCATCCTCACGGGGATTCGCCAGGCGATTCCGATCGCGTTTATCGCGCTGGTGAGCGCGGAGCTGATCGCGTCGAATCAGGGCGTCGGCTTCGAAATTCTCCGGTACAGTCAGGTTGGTGCGTACACGGAGATGTTCGCGGTGCTCGTGTTGATCTCGGCGATCGCGTTCTTCGCCGTGCGGGGCTACGAGTGGGGTGAACGGAAGGTGGTTCGATGGACGTGAATACTACATTCTCGGTCGGACGTGAGGACGTGATCAACGCCGGCAAGTCGATCTACTCGCTGGTCATCGTGCTCATCCTGTGGGAGCTCGTGACGCAGATGGGCATGGTACACGAGTACTTCCTCCCGCCGCTGTCGCAAATTCTCGCGACGTTCTACGAGCTAACCGTCGATGGAACGCTCGTCACGAACGGCTATCTGACGGTCAAACGCGCTTTAATCGGGCTCGTAATCGCCTGCGTGCTGGGTATCATTGTCGGCGTGTTGAGTGCACGCAGCCGCCTCGCGCGGTGGTTCTGGGATCCGATTATCGAGGTCGGCTACCCGGTTCCGGTCATCGCGCTGGTGCCGGTCTTTCTGTTCTGGTTTGGAACGGGTGATTTCGCGAAGATCGTCCTCGTCGCGATCGGCTGTTTCTGGCCTGTTGCGATCAACGTCCGGAACGCGGCTCGAGACGTCGACGAGAATCTGATCTGGTCGGCGCGGATGATGGGTACGTCGGATCGCCAGTTGCTCAGAAGGGTGATTATACCGGCATCGGCTCCGGGAATCATCTCCGGGATCCAGATCGCGTTGCCGATCTCGCTCATCATCACTTTCGTCTTCGAGATGGTTGCCGGCGGTGGCGGACTGGGCCACCTCGAGATTCAGGGCGTTCGGTCGTTCGATTCGGCGCAAGTGTACGCGTCATTGATTGCGATCATGATTCTCGGGTTCGCACTGGATCGAGCGCTTCGAGTGCTCCGACTCAGACTACTCTCGTGGACCTAATCCCCGATTCAATCGTCTTTCGGGTATCGAATACCGGTTCGTGAACGATGACATGGTATAAGTGCCCGGCGGCCACCCATATGAATGGGTATTGAGAACAATGCACGTTGCAATAATCGGTGGTGCGAGCACCATCGGCTCGACGGTTGCGTACACGCTGGCGACGAAGGATCCGACGATGGACATCTCCCTGGTCGACAAGGCGCCTGAGCCGGCCTGGGCACACGCGATGGACATCACGCATTCGAAGTATCACGGAACCGACGCTCCGGTCGACGAACGGACGGCTGCATCGTACGGAACGGTAACGGGGGTCGGAACTGACGAGATGTCGTCTATCGATCCGGATCTCGTCGTCCTCACCGCCGCGGCCCCGCGTCCGGACGACGCCGCTGACCGGGGGGTCCGCAAAGCGGAACTCGAGGCCAACCGGGCAATCGCCGACGATGTCGCCACACAGCTTCAGTCGATCGATCCGGTTCCAGTGGTGGTTTTAACGAACCCGATCGACCGAATTACGTACAGGCTGTGGACCCAGCTGGGCTGGCCCCGCGAGAAGTTCATCGGTTACTCGCTCTCGGAGACGGCTCGTACGGCCCACGCCATCGCCGACCTGCAAGGCGTTCATCCGAGTCGCGTCTCCTGTCCCGTGATGGGTGAACACGGCGAGGGAATCGTCCCGATTTTCTCGAGGGCCCGCGTCGGCGAAGCGTCGGTTTCGTTGACCCCCGAACAAGAATCGGAGGTCCTCGAGTACGTTCGGGACGTCCCCTTCGAAATCGCCTCGAAGCGGGGAGCCGGCGAAACCTCGAGGTGGGTTACGAGCGCCGGCGTGGCGAAGGTAGTCCGCTCGATGCTCTCCGGGGAGACGACGTCGCCGGGTTGTCTCTCGACACCTCTCTCAGGCGAGTACGGGTTTGACGATGGCTGTCTCAGCGTTCCCGTTTCCGTCGATTCGACCGGTGTGACGGCGATTCACGAGTGGGAACTCGCCGACACGGAGTACGAGCGACTCGTCGACGCGTTCGAATCGGTTCGAACCGATCTCGAGACGCTGTGATTTCGCGCGATAGTCGCTGTGGACGGACTCGCTTCGAACGTGCATAATCTTTATAGTCAAATGCGCACTCCTTTCTTGTGTGGTACTAACAGCCATGGGTGACCGAGTATGATCGACGCTGCGGAGCACCGGGTGATCGACTGCGACTGGCACTACCAGGACTCGTTTACGGATATCGTCGAGTACATGGACGAGCCCTGGAAGACGAAATACGAGCGAAGCAACTGGGACGCGGCGGGTGTCAAACAGAACCTGAGTTCGTTTTTCCCGACGTCGACTGGCGACCGACAAGCGTACGGGAAAATCGAACGCGAACACTCGAACTACCCGGACGAGGCCGAAACGCCCGACAGAGTTCGGGAAGGCATGGAGTTCCTCGATGTCGACCAGAGCCTCCAGATTTCGCACCTCGCACTCGCGATGGGCGGCGTCCAAACCGACGACGAGCGTACGCAGGCGTTTGCGAAGGCCCACATCGAGTACATGATCGATCAGGTCCTCGATCCAGAGGACGGCGTCTACGGGCTCGTTCCGCTTCCCTACAGCGACATCGAGACCTCTCTCGAGATTCTCGATCGAGTCGAGGACGTCCCCGCGATACGAGGGGCCTGTTTCATCACCGCTGGTGCGAACCCGCCCCTCGGAAACCGGAAGTACGATCCGCTGTACGAACGTTGCGAAGAGATCGGCTATCCGGTCGTCTTCCACACCGGCGGTTCCGGCCTGGACGATTACGTTCGTGCCGGCTATCAGGAAATGCTCGAGACCCACACGCTCGGCTTTCTCGAGTCGAACATGTCCCAGCTCGTCAGCGTTACCTGCCAGGGCGTCCCGGAAAAATTCCCGGATCTCGATATCGTGTTCATGGAATCGGGCGTCACGTACGTCCCCGGTCTGATCAGCCGACTCGAGGAGGAGTACCTGAAACGACCCGAGGAAGCACCGTTGCTCGAGAAGCGCCCAAGCGAGTACATCACCGACTACTACTTCGGGACCCAGCCGCTCGAGGTGTCGGCGAGCCCAGACCTCCTCGAGTTGTGTTTCGACATGCTGGGAACCGACAGGTTGTTGTACGCATCGGATTATCCCCACTGGGACTTCGATAGCCCGTCGACGATTACGGACCTCCCCTTCATATCCGACGAAGAGCGGAAGGCGATTCTGGCGGGCAACGCCGTGGAGGTGTTCGATCTATGAGCGAGGACGGACTGGTCGAGGTAAAGGCGGTCGAATCGTTCGCCGACGGTGACCACGAACTGGTCGACGTTCGCGGCGTCGAGGTCGGCGTCGTCCGGGACGAAGACGAGTTTTACGCGTTTCGAAACACCTGTCCACACGATGGCGGGCCGGTGTGTACGGGACCGGTCTCTCGAAAACTCGTCGGCGAATTCGTCGGCCCCGGTGAGCGCGTCGAGCGGTCGTTCAGCGACGAAAAGATCATCTCCTGTCCGTGGCACGGCTGGTCGTTCGACCTCGAGACGGGCGAAAACGTCGCCGACGAAAACATCGTGCTCCCGTCGTACGACGTGGTCGTCGAAAACGGCATCGTCTACGTCGACGACGGTCGGTGAGCGAACCGTTCCGTTCGAAGCGATTATTCGACCCGGTACACCCGCAACTTCACCCCGTTCGGCTGGCGAGTCCCCGACGCGACGAACACGCTCTCGGTCAACCACTCGAGGTCGGGGTCGGCCGTTTCGAACGTCGGCACTGATTGAAAGTAGACGTCTTCCGGGTCGACGGGTCGTCCGTCGCGAATGCGCTCGCTCGTTTCCGGAGACGCGTGACGAATCCCCTCGTTTTCGACGTACACGCGGGATCCCTCGTCCGTTTCGAACGCGTACTTCGCAACGAGTTCGGTTGCGCGCTCGGTTCGATACAGCTGGTAGTCAGCTCCCGCTTGCAACACCGTTCCGTCACACCGACCGGAGACGGTCCCGCCGCGAATCGGAATGATACGTCGACTTCCGTCGCCTGTCTCGCCTATTTCGATCGGGTCGTCGACTTCGATGTCGAGTTCCAACACCTGCTCGAGCGTCGGAACGAGTGGATCCGCTTCCTGGTCCGTGTTCTCTTCTCCCATGAAGGGTTGTCTCGATGGCGAAAGTTATAGTTAGCGCTCGTCGCATGGCGCTGACTGGCTGCCGGGCCGGCCGTTCGAGCGCCGTGGCCCGTTGCATATTGCGGGTCCGACGGCCGGTGGATCGACTCGGAAACGCGTTCGTTCGCCTAAACGTTTAGTAGGTGTTATACCAATGGTACCGTATGGCAATACTCTGTGCCGTCGATGGGACACAACCACACGAATCGGTCGTTTCCACTGCTGATGACCTCGCTAGAGCGTACGATGACGAACTGATCGTCCTTCACGTCATGACCAAAGACCGGTTCGAGTCTCGAGGCCAGGACCGAACAGAGTACTACGTCGATGACGCCGCTCGCGAGGCGCGCGAGATGGCTCGAGAGGCCGCGGCCGACGTTCTCGATTCGACCGACCGGGTCGTCGCTCGCGGACGCGTCGGCGACCCGACGGCGGAAATTCTCGAGGTTGCCGACCGCGTCTCGGCCCGGTATCTCGTTCTCGGCGGACGCAAGCGGTCGCCAGTCGGGAAGGCGCTGTTCGGAAGCACCACGCAATCGATTCTCTTGGAAGCAACGACTCCGGTGGTCACCGTTATGGATGAAGAATGATAATTAGACAATTGTATCAGGTTACCATTATTCAACGGCCGATCCGGTCCTAATGGTCTTCGTACCGCGTGTCGACGGTTTCCAGTGAGTTCCGAAGCCCATCGGGGAGGGCCACTCCACTGTCGCCGCCGACGGGAACACAGACCCGGTGTTCGGTTCCGTCGAATACGATCTCGCCGTCGTGGGTGGCCGTGTAGTCGAACTGAACGCTCGTTTCGCCAACCGTTGGCGTCACCTCGATCTCGACGGCGTCACCTGCCTCAACCTGCCCTTTGAAGTCGAAATCCATCGAGACGAGCGGCAAGCCGATTCCCTCGTTCTGGGAGAGCTCCCAGAACGGCCATCCGATCGATTCCATGAGCATGTCCGAGGATTCGTGAACCGCGTCGATCATGCGCGGGTAGTGAGCGATACCGAACGGATCCGTATCCGAAAACCGAACAGTCCAGGTTCTCGTAAAACTCATCGATACCGTAATCGTGCCTCTCACCTCGTATAAATGTAGTGTGATCGCTTTGGCCCGCCAAATCTTGGCACGAACAAACTATTTTGTCGATCGCTGTCCAGGTCTTTTCCTCCTGGTTATAATCAAATCACGTAACTATATGTCTGATTGGTACTAACCAATATCGTATTCGAACCCGGAGGTAGCTACCATGCACTTTCGGTTCCTCGAGCGAGGTCACAGTTTTGGGTTGATACTGAAACCCGTTACTACCCTTGGCTGAGGCGGCTCTTCTTGTCTCTCGATCAAAACGGCAGTACCATCGCGATACCAACTGCGCCACCAGCAGCGAGCAGACACGAACTCAACGTCCCGCCTGCGTAGATCACCGCCTGAACGCGATCACCCGTCTCCCACAACTGGACAGTTTGGACGGAAAACGACGAATATGTCGTAAAAGACCCACACGCTCCAGTCCCAACGAAGAGAACGGCCTCGTGACTGAACCCGACGAACACGACCAGCCCGAGTGCAAAGCTGCCTACGACATTGACGACGAGCGTCGATATCGGGAACCGGTCGTGAGCGAGTTTCTGGTCGACGAGATATCGAAGTACAGCGCCGATTGCGCCGCCGGTCCCGAGAAGATGGGCAGCCTCCATCAATCGCTCACCTCCGGTGTGGGGGGTGTGACACTACGCAGCCATCGTGCACCTTCTCGGCCCACCAAAACCGCGCCGAAGCCAAGCGCATAACTTCCGATGATGTATCCAACCGCCAGTGCCGGCGTGGTCGTGAGCGCATCGACGACGAACGTACTGTAGGTAGTAAAAGACGCGATGAACCCGGTGGCAATGAGTGTTCGACTGGTCTCGGAGATCGTTCCAGTCAAGCGACTCTCGTAGATGAGAAATCCAAGCGCCAGGCTTCCGAGGACGTTGACCAGTGCCGTCGCCGCCAGTGAACTCGGAACGAACAGTTCAACGGCGTACCGGAGGTTCGAGCCGCCGAACCCGCCGATTCCGACTACGAGCATCGCCTCGAGATGTTCGAGAGTGCGTGAGTGTGCCATCGCTGATTCAGTGACGGAGCCATTAGCCAACATGGCGGTAGAGACAGGCGGACTCCATCGCCCGAACAGGCCCGCGACAGGGTGTTAGCTCACCTTGTCTCAGGTACAATGTTAACATAGCGATTTACCGACCGCCGGGAGTGGCACGACCCTGTCCCCACGCCCTTACTGCTGTGCGTGCGCTCTGTCGGCGTTTTCTCCCTCGAGACAGGCTGCGATGTCGTCCATCGTTTTCATCTCGAGGATATTGTATCCGCATCGGCAGCATCAAAACCCTCTCGTATCACTGTGCTGTCTGCGACCCCGGGTCACACGGACAACAAAAAGTTAACGACCACTCCGTGTGGAGTCCGTGACATCGGTAATGGGTGCCCCGATAGTAATCGGACGACGAAATCTTCGGCGTTCGCCGATAGCGCGTACGACTACCATACGAGGGGTCCGTTTGCAACTCTCTTTGCTCCGTCACGAGGTGAGCTAACCCGTGCGACGATCGATTCGGTTCCTTCTCGGTACGTGTGCGGGCAGCGCCATACTCGGCGGCTACCTCTATACGGTCGGCGCAGAGACCGTTCTCGCTCGGATGACTACCGTCGCCCCGTGGGCGCTTGGAATCGTCGCCGTGCTGGTCGTCCTCGAGGGAATCGCGGATGGGATCGGCGTCTGGGCCTCGATTGCACCGCTGGGTGATGGACTGTCGGGGAGCAAAAGCGTCCAATTCGCGCTCGCCGGCGACTTCTTCGATACGCTCAGTCCAGCGGGTCCGGTGAGTTCAGAGCCGATCATGGCCCGGTTTTTCAGCGTCGAGACGGGAACGGGCTATGCCGAGGCGCTCGGCGTTCGATCGACCGCGAAATACGTTAAATCGGCAACGCAGGTCCTCGTCTCCGGCCTCCTCGGCATATTTTTGCTCGTCGATACACCCAATGCAACGCCCATTTTGCTCACGCTCGGCGGTTCGCTCGCCGGCCTCGTGGTGTTCGGTGGCGTCGTCCTCTGGTCACGAACCCAACTCTCGAGCGCCCTCGTCGTCGTTCTCACCCCGATCGTCGCGCGGATTTCAGGCCTGTATCGAGAACAGCCGTACGGTCGAGATTTCGTCGCGGCGGGCGTTGAGCGATATTGGAGCCGTCTCGTTGGCTTTCGCGAGACACCAGGATTGCTTGCCCTCATTGCGATTGGCGGACTCGTCGAACAGTTGTTGACTGCAGCCGCACTCTGGGTCGCGTTCGCTGGATTAGGTGTCGACAGCGTCTTTCTTCCGATACTCGTGATTATTCCGCTGCCACAGATCGCAAGCGTTGTGCCGATTCCCGGCAGTCTCGGGGCGTACGATCTGTTGCTCGGCGGGGCGTTGGTGGTGGTCACCGGTGTTCCAACTGCCGTTGCGACGGCGGCGGTCCTCCTCGTTCGAACCCTCACGCTCCCCTTCAGTGCAATCGCCGGCGGCGTTTGCGTCTCGTATCTGCGCGGCTGGCGGTTGCGAGGGGACGCGGCTTAATCGCTGGCCCGTCTCTCGTTCCGATCGTTGCTTTCACGTTTTCTAGAATTCAAGAACCCATTGTGTAGGCCGCTCGAGTCTTGTCGCTTCCCACCTTCAAACTCCCCGGCTTCAAATTATGGCGAGGCAGATTCCCCGCTCCACTGTGAGCGGGGCTGAATCGGTCAGACGTACGCGTCGAACTCCTTGCCGAACACGAGGAAGTAGCCGGTTCCGATCACGCCGATGACGGCCGCGATCGTGAACGCGAGTCCGGGACTGACGAACTCCCAGAGATAGCCGCCGAGTGCGGCACTCGGGATAACGATCGTGTTCCTGAGGAGATAATACGTGCCCGTGACGCGCCCGCCGGAACCCTGCTCAGCGGGGCCGACGATGAGCGCTTTGTGTGACGGCAGCCCCGCGAATCGAAGCCCGGAGAACGCGAAGATGAGGATCATCGCCCAGGAGAGCGCCATGAACGGAGCGAGCACGTCCGGTCCGGCGATCAACACGATGGGAAAGAGCGCGTAGACCGCGAACCCGAGTGCAACAACGGGTTTGAGACCGACTCGCTCTGCAATCTTCGCTGCGGGGATCATCGACAGCAGCGCGACCAGCATCTCGATGCCGAGGAGATAGCCGAAAAACGCCGCGGGAGAGAGATCGATCGCGTACGAAAACCCCGCCAGCGACACCGTCGTCTCGAGCCCGACCTCGTAGAACTGCGTGATAACGAGCACGAAGAAGACGTAGACCATCCCATTGGCGAACCTGACGAGCGTGTCGCCGATGAGCAGCGGACGCAGCGGATCGGGCATGGTACGCAGGTCCCGTCTGATCTGTTCGAGTCCGTCGAACGAATCGCCGAAGGAGTCTTCGCTCGCATCATAGAGGACGTGCTGTGCGACCGTCCCGAGGACGCCGAACACGACCGCAACGCCGAGTACGTACTGGAAGCTGACCGCGAAATCTGCCTCGAGGCCGATGAGAACCGCTGCAAGCACCGGCCCGATGAAGAACGCGGTTCGGCGGAACGTCTCGGTACTGGCGAACCCAGCCGCGAGCCGCGACGGGTCAGTCGCCTGTTTTACGACTGCGAACGTTGCGCCCAGTCCGAACGATTTCCAGGCTTGCGCGAGGAGCAAGCCGACGAAGATCCAGACCCACGGCTGAATCGTGACGCCTCCGAGGGTAATCGCGCCGACGTTCGGAGCGACGAGCCAGACGACGAACCCGAGCGTCGATACCAACCCGAACACGGTCAGCGCGTATCGCGAGCCGAGCCGATCCGAGATGGCTCCACCTGGATAGGGATACACCGCCGAAATGACGTTTCCGACGGTTCCGAACAGACCGACCACGAACCCAGTCGCCCCGAGCGCGGTCATATACTCGGGGAGAAATCGGTTGGTCATCTGAAAGCCCAGACTGAACGCGAACATCGCGAGCGACAGTACGAGCACGTCCCGCTCGAGGGCGAAGAACTGTCGAACGGTATCAAGCGGGCTCGGCTCATCTGCGTCGACAGTCACCTGTTCTTGACTCATTTCTCCAGTATCCACTCAATTAGCCTGTTTCGAGTGTACCTTCCTGTGCGTTTGGGGTGTCCTGTGGAACAGTATCATGCACGTCAGTCCAACCAACGGCGTCTTGGCTACTGCATCGGCTCGAGCCGTCCTAAACCGACCCCTTCAGATTAGATCGTCGGGGTCGTGTTCTGCTTGCATTCGGCGAGCTTCAGCAGCGTACTGTTCTCGTAATTCCGGTTCCTCGACCACCCCGAGATTTTGGGAATCGGCAGCGACTGCTGCAGTCGTGTCACGGACATCGGTGAAAGATGTCAGCGCGCGCTCCTTGCGGTAATAGCGCTCGCCGTCTGGGGTCGCGTACGTGAGGATGATGAGGTTTTGTTCGTCGTCGGAATACGTCCGTTCGACGAGCCAGACCCGTACCTGCTCACTAGACGAATCAGCCATAAGCGGGTCTATGAGCGCCACCCAGAAAAAGCGGTGTGGGATTTACCCCGAATTGAGAGCCCTGTGGATCCCTGCCGTGATTCGTTCGGTATCGGGAACGTATGCGTCCTCGCGCGCAAAGAAGGGGACCGGCACGTCATAGCCGGTTACCCGTTCGATTGGGGCCTCGAGGTAGAAAAACGCCCGCTCGTTGATGCGCGCAGTAATCTCCCCAGCCATGCCGCCGGACTTCGGCGCTTCGTGAACGACGACACACCGGCCGGTCTTTTTTACTGACTCGACGATCGTCTCGGCGTCGAGCGGGTACAGCGTCCGCGGATCGATGACCTCCACGCTCGCGTCGACGCCCTCGACAGCGTCGAGCGTTTCTCGGAGCATCGACCCCCAGGCGACGACCGTAAGATCATCGCCATTCACAACGACACGTGCCTTGCCGAGTGGAATCTCGTGTTCATCAGGGACCTCCTCACGAAACGACCGGTACAGCCGCGTCGGTTCCATGAACACGACCGGATCGGGATCGCGGATCGCCGACGTGAGCAGCCCTTTCGTCTCAGCCGGCGAGGAGGGGAAGACGACCTGCAGTCCAGGGACGTGGGCAAACCCGGCCTCGAAGCTCTCGGAGTGGAGTTCGAGTGCGTGGATGCCGCCGCCGTAGGGCGTCCGGATCGTCATCGGACAGGTGATCGTTCCGCGAGTGCGACTTCGCATGCGGGCGACGTGCTGGACGAGTTGGTGAAATCCCTGGTAGAGGAAGCTCTGAAACTGGATCTCCGGAACCGGTCGCAGTCCGGTGGCGGCGAGCCCGACGCCGACGCCGACGATACCCGCCTCCGCGGCCGGCGCGTCGAAGACCCGGTTCGGGTGCGCTTCCATCAGCCCTTCGGTCGCCCTGAACACCCCGCCGGCGCGCCCGATATCCTCTCCGTAGACGACCACGTCGTCGTCACGCTCCAGCTCCGAGCGTAGCGTCTCCCGAACCGCCTCGATCATTCGGAGCCGTTCAGACATCCGTCCCACCCGTGAACGCCTCGCGCTGTCGTTCGAGTTCCGTCGGCGAGTCGTCGTACACGTGACGGAACATGTCGACCTGATCGAGGATTTCCTCGCCTTCTTTCGCTTTCTTGATCGCCTCGGACAGTTCCGACTCGATCCGATCCTCGATCGCCGCCTTGGTCTCCTCGTCGAGGAGCCCCCGTTCCTCGAGGAACACCTGGTAACGCACGATCGGATCGCGGGCTTTCCACCCCGCTTCTTCCTCGGATTCGCGATAGACGGACGGGTCGTCCGAGGTCGTGTGCATCGATCGTCGGTAGGTGAGTGCCTCGATCAGAACCGGCTCTCCGTTCCTGGCCTTCTCGATTGCCTCTCGTGTGACGGCGTAAACACCCAGCACGTCATTGCCATCGACCTGGATTCCCTCGATTCCCGCCGCAATGGCCTTCTGGGCCAGCGTTTCGGCAGCGGTCTGATCCTCGAGTCGCGTGGAAATCGCGTAACGGTTGTTCTGACAGACGAAGACCGTCTGGGCGTCGTAGACCCCCGCGAAGTTGAGCGCCTCGTAGACGTCGCCCTGACTGGTCGCACCATCGCCGAAGTAGGTGACCGCGACGTTTGATCGATCCTGCAATGACTCGCCCCACCCGATTCCGACAGCGTGCAGTGGTTGCGTGCCGATCGGAATCGCTGGCGGCAGCGCTCGGTTACCGCCGGGAATTTCGGCTCCCTCTTCCATCCCCATCGCGTACCAGAGGATCTTGTGAGGCGGCGTGTCGCGGACTAAGAGCGCTGGTTGTTCCCGAAACGACGGGACGATCCAGTCGTCTTCGGCCATGGCGAACGCACTCCCGACCTGTGCTGCCTCCTGACCGATCGCCGGGGCATAGGTCCCCAGCTCTCCGCGACGCTGCAGCGCAACGGCCCGCTCGTCCAGTCGTCTCGATCGTTTCATTTCCGCGTATAGCTCGAGCAGTTCGTCATCGGTGAGGTCGGGTATCCCTTCCTCGTCGACCGTCTCGTCTTCGTCGAGTATCTGTACGGACTGAACGGTAAACTGCGCAACGTCCTCGCGGGACATGGTGCACGTTGGTTAGCCAGAAAAATAACGTCCAACCCGGTATGCGACGGCTATTCACTTCCGTTCCGAGCGAATGAACGAATTACGTGCAAATGGCTCCGTTAAAAAGCCTATCTGTCTTACACTTATGTGGACTACTCAGGGTGAAGGGACCATCGAGATTACAGTCAAAAAGCCTTCTTTTATGGGCTAATCTATAAGAAAAACCACATATAAATAAGTTTTCATCGAACACTGACGGTCGAATCTCAAGATCGAAGGACAGAACAGAATGCAGACCCGAGTCGTTCGGACTCTCAGATACCAAAACAGAACGTTCTTATCAGATAGGTGAAACGATACGCGTCTCGATAAAAGGTCCACAATACGTGGATTTCGGCTATTGGACCAGAACGGCCATTGAATGCCAAGAGTAAATCTCCGTAATGCCAACTGAAGAGCAACGATCGAATCAGACCGCTCCCGATCAACAGGACTCGGGTGCAGGGATCACAATTACGAACAACCGAGTGATTCGGTTCTTACTCACGAACAAGAACGTCCAACACGCAGTCAACCTAATCACCGTTGCGATTTTCTTCTACGCGATCTACCGGGCCGCGGTGGGCCCGACGGATTCGGCAACTAACTTCGGGAACGTCGCGTTCTTCGGCTTTTGGTGGGCACCAGTTATGCTTCTCAGCCTCCTCTTTGTCGGTCGAATCTGGTGTTACTTCTGTCCGATGGGGGCGATCGTCCGGTTCACTCAGCGATTCGGGCTGCAACGCCACTTCCCAATGTACACGCGGAAATGGTTCGTACTAGGGATACCGCTGTCCGTTCTGTCGCTGACGGCGCTGTCGTTCGCCATGGCGCGATGGCCGATGTACAAGGTTGGCGTCGCGTACTCGCCTCGTCTCATCCCCGTGTATTGGCTCACAATCCTCGGCGTCGCCGTCGGTGTCAGCCTCGTCTATCAACGGCAGGCGTTCTGCCGGTACGTCTGCCCCGCCACGGGCGTCATGAGCGTTACCTCGAAATTCTCGCCGCTGGAAATCGCACAGAACACCGAGACCGGCGTCCAGTGTGCGACACTCGAATACAAGAGTGACTTCCTCAGCACCGACCGCCGGTGTACCGCCTGCATGAAGTGTACGACGGAACAACCCGACGAAGATGTCGAGCTACGGTTCCGCTGGCCGGGCGCGAAGGTCCTTACCGAGCGCATTCCGCTCGTCGACGAGGCGCTCGTCGCGCTTATCATCTGGGCCGTCTTCCCGATCGATCACGTGCTCGGCGGTCCCGTCGAGGAAACAACGCTCGTTGGAAGTCTTCCCGGTTTCCTCGCCCCGACTGCGGCCTATGCCGTGAGCATTATCGCGACGATTCTGGCATTCACCGCCGTCAATCGGCTGGCGAGCAGTTGGAGCGGTATCGACTGGACGACATCGTTCACGAAGTTCGGTCTCGCGTACGCACCCCTGGGACTCATGTTCACGCTCGGTAGTCACGCTATCGGTGGACTACTGGAGTCGGGTGGACAGACACTGAACGTGTTCGCGCGCGGGCTGGGGATACCGCTTTCCCTCCCAGCAGGGGCGAGCCCCGCGATTGTGTCGGCCTGGAACGATTTTTTTGTCACCGGGTGGCTGTGGCTCGCGGTCCTATGGAGTGCAGTGATCGCGTGGCAAATCGCACGGACAATGACCGACACGAAAAAACTAGCAGTGAAAGCGTTTGCGCCGCACTTTGCACTGATGGTTGGGAGTACGTACGTCGTTGCCACCGTTCTAGCGAGCCACTGATAGCTATCTTGTAATTTCTTCTCGCCATTGTGTACGAAAGGCTCTGTTGAACCCCTCAGAGAGTTGCCGATTCGTCCTGTAAATTCACGAGATGAACACCCTCCCGAAGTCGCGGATTCTCTGTTTCAGTGAGAAGCCATTCATCGATAATTCAGTAGAACAACCTTCTGTGACCAAATACTTGTAAGTGGATTACTATGTGGGGGTCAATGGCACAAGTTGGGGTAATTCTTCGACTTAACATCGTCATCTGGCTCCTATCCATTCTCATAGCGATAGAACTATGGCCAGTTCTACGAACGACGAGAGGCATCGTCGTCATCTTGGTCGTGACGCTGGCCGTCATTCTCTATTGGGCACTTTACAAACTGGAGTAATAATACGCAATCTTCACCGACCAACTGTTCCATTCTGTGTGTCTGAAGAATAGGATTTCAACAGAGCCGTACAAATATAATGGAGCCGATTCGACGGATGCGCTTTCCCTCGTTACCACGTCGACGAAGCTGATCAATCGAGTCGTTCTCGCGCCGTCACCGAACGCTTTGGTCCCCTCCAGGCGATGACAGAAACGGCTCTATCTGGGCGAGTGCTTCGCCAGGAGTTGCTATCTGTTGGGTCGTCTCGTACGCGATGACCCCGTGCTCAGCCAATCTTGGAAGGTGGTTGTGATGGAGTGCAGTTACGGTCCGGGATCGTTGCGCTTCGGAGATGTCCGTCCGTGGGATATCGTGCTCTCGAGTACAGACTTTCGTTGCGAGGGCAGATAGCGCCATTCCCGATCGCGAGACGCGAGCACGGTGAGAAGGGTTCGACGGGTGGAATCGGAGAGGAGTTCGTACACCGCGTCGGTGGCAATCGGATCGGGTGCTCAAGTTGCTGGTTCGTAGCTAGCCATATAGATGGAAGGCGACTCAGAGAGGAGAGTTAGCGGCCGATCGTTCCCTGACGGGTTATCGGGGCGTCCGGATTGAGACAAAACGCGACGATAATCGAGTCCTCGCTCGCCGTAACCGTCACGTCCTCAGTACCGGTTACGAGCGCGCTCTCGGTGTATCCGACCGTCTCGTCGCCGATCTCGAGTGCACCCTCGAAGACGTAACAGTAGGTGTCCCACCCCGGACGGGACGGAAGCGTGACAGCGGCTCCCGCTTCGAGCTGACAGTCGTAGAAGTCGACATCGTTTCGGACTGATAGCGGGGCGTCGCCGTCTTTGGGCCCAAACAAGTGTCGCCACTCGTTGGGGACCGGATCAGGAATCGGCTCGTGCTGGATATCCGGCTCGAGGTCCAAGCTGTGCGGGCGGACGAAGATCTGGAGCATTCGGAGCGGCGGGTCGTCTGCGAGGGTTTTCTCTGCATGCCAGAACCCGCTTCCGGCGTTCATTACCAGCAAGTGGTTGGGATCGGTGACCAGTTTGTTGCCCTGCCGGTCATCGTGACGCATGACGCCCGCCGGCACCCACGAGATGATCTCCTCGTTGCGGTGCTGGTGCATCCGGATGAGCGTGTCCGGATCCATGAACGACTCGACGATGGTCGAAAGCGGGCCGTAGCCGTGATCGTCGTGTCCCGGAACGGCACGGCCGGGGAAATTGAAATGCGTCCGGAATGCGCCCTGCTTTTGTGACACGTCCGTCCGTGGCGCTGTATGAATTCGCGACTGTGGCTGCGCCGAAGCGGAATCGTCCATTAGTCTGTTCTAGTTCCTCGGGCGCTATATGCGTTCTGCGCGTGGGCATCCTTCGTCTGTCACTCTGAACGGCCCCGTTCATCGGTGTAGGTACCTTTTTATCACGACTCCCCCACGTAGACGACAATGGTAGACGACGACTCGTTTGATGTCTCGCCGCGGGATATCGTCATCCTCAAAGCGAGAGTCGATAATCCGACTGCATCGACCCGAAAACTCAGCCAGGTTCTCGAGTCGGAGTACGGAATCACTCTTTCTCACAACCGGATCAACGAGATCCTTCGGACGATGTCCGAAGAGGAGATTTTTCGGGAGACCATCCTGCCGAACCGAGAAATCTTCCGTCACTATCAGTTCCGGATCGCGTTTAACTTCCCCAATTTCGAGGACAACTGGCGGTCGTGCTACGAGGACCTGATGAACGATCCGCATATCCTCGTGTTCTTCACTGCTGACAGCAATTATCACTGGCACTGCATTTCACAGTTCCGAACGAACGATCAGATGGAGCGCTGGGTTCACGAGTTTTTCAAAACTCATGGTGAACTAATCTCCGAATTCCACAACACGATGCTTCACAGCGTCCACAAATTCCAGACCGAAGCCGCAATCTTCGACGACATTCTCGCCGAAACTGAAGAAGGCCGCAAGTACCTCGAGCACGGGGAATAGTGTCGGTAGTGTCTCTTATCTCTTTTTGGCTCTGGTGAATCGCTAGACAGCGACGACTTGATCCGTCACAACTAGGAGGTGAAACGGGAAACGGCGGATACTCTATGTCCAAAATTTCCCGCTTCACTGGGAAAATGGTGACGTTAGCTAAAAGTGCTGTTAGTGGCCAAGGCGAATCCGCCGCCCCGAGCGGTGGCGGTGGATTCGCCGACTACGCCGTCGTTTCGCTCCATTGTCTCCGAATCCACTTGGAGAAATCCTATCACGAAGCGCTCGACCTCTTGAGCGAGATGCCACAAATACTCGGGGAGATCGGCCTTCTCAAGGCCGGTCTCCCAGACCACTCGACGCTAGTGAAAGCGTTTGACAGGATCAAGACGGCAGTCTGGCGAGTGCTGCTGGCCTGTCGGCGCAGCTGCACGAGCCGTCTGGTCATGCGGTGATGGACGCGACGTTTTTCGACCGTGAAAACGCGAGCAAACACTACTACCGACGAACGAATTACCGCGTTCAAACCCTCAAAACAACCGTTCTCGTCGATACAGAGTCACAAGCCGTCCTTGACGTTCACTGTACGACCAAGAAACGACACGACACTCAGGTCGGCTGGTAACTCGCCCACCGCAATGCGGGCGAGTTGCACAGCCTCGTAACCGACAAAGGCTACGACTGGCAGCAATTACGTGAGAAACTGAGAGAAGAAGGTGTGAGACCGCTGATCAAGCACCGTGAGTTTCGTCCCATCGATCACGCGCACAACGCGCGGATCGATGGAACTCTCTACGGTCAAAGCGCGTTATCTGTGACCGTCTTCTCGGTGATCAAGCGCACGCTCGGCGTCGCCGAGCGTGCGCGAAGCTGGTATCGAGAGCTCCGTGAAATCGTTCTGATGTGTGCCGTCTACAACATCAAGCGTGCCGTGAGCTAGGGAAATCAGCCGCCGTATGGGGATTCACCACGGCCAAATTATGTTACAATCCCACAGCAATATCGTTCTACTTAATGCATTTTGTCCTACTAGAAGATGATAACGAAATCTTCATCTATCCGTGAAAACAGCAGGATCTAATGGCCCCAGAGATACTCAGTACACTAATACCGATATCCTTTGGGTTGTTCTTTGTGGGAGTTGGCTGTCACGTCATAAATATTGGTCGCAAGCAATATGCACGGAGTGATCGGATTACAGACACCAATACGACATCTATTAATGGTCTCGAGCCAGGGACGGTTGAGGTTGAAGGGATTGCTCATCCCGCTGAGGATGCAACAGTAAGAAAATCCCCGATAGAAATGAATGATGCATTAGTAACTCGTGTTAAGGTTGAGAAGAATACCGGTGGTGAGGGGACAAACTGGAAAATCATTCACGAAGAAACGATCAGTGAGCCACTGATCGTCGACGATGGGACCGGTGAGATCCGAGTTGAATTCCCCGTTGATGGAGAATTGGTCGTTGAGCAGATGCACACAGAGGTTCACAGTGGACACGAGCCTCCAGAGCGGATTCAGCGATATGTCGAGACCGAACCGAATGTTGATGAAGCCCCAAGACGCCGCTACGGTCCAGTGGGTGTCGGGGAACATCGGCGCTACACGGAAGAAGTAATCGAACCCGGGGAGAACGTCTACGTGCTCGGAACCGCTCGTGAGATACAGGGTAGCGGGAGTGAACAGCAGTATCTAGTCGACGAACCAACGGAAGCCGGGGATTTTATCCTCTCAGATAAATCCAAGGACGAGCTAGTACAACAACTGAAACAGATCGGGATTAAACGGTTAGCTGCCGGGGGATTATTCGTATTCATCGGCACACTGTGCATAAGCTGGCCCTGGCTGTAGGGTAATACCACTATTCAGGGTCAATACTCTGGTGAATCACTAGACGGCGTCCGGATTGGGGTTAAGATTCGGAGGATCGTAGCGAAAATCTTCTTGTGCTCGTTCTCAGCGGTAGCTATCTCCGCAACAACCTCGATTGGCCCTTGTCGAGGGCGGTTACAACGCACGCTCACCAGCCGAACCGACGCCCTATAGCGGTTCACCAGAGCCCTCTTTTTCAATATATTCCGGCGCGCTATGACTGTAATCGGATATTTAAAGCAAAGTATAGAACATCTGCCATATGGTCATCGCATTTTGCGAATTCGGACGATGTCAAGCGTTTTGTTTCGCGAACCGTTCGCGAACCTTCTCCATCTTGGGGGCCGCGTGCATCGAACAATAGGCGTCGTTCGGATTTTTCTCGAAGTAGTTCTGATGTTTTGGTTCCGCCTCGTAGAAGGTATCGAGCAGTTCTATTTCCGTCACGATCGGATCGTCGTAGCCGCCTTCAGCCTCGAGCGCTTCGACGAACGAGTGTGCCTGCTCGAGTTGCTCGTCGTCGTGGGCGTAAATCGCCGAGCGATACTGCGATCCGACGTCTGGGCCTTCGCGGTCGCGAGTCGTCGGATTGTGGATCGTAAAGAACACCTCGAGAAGCTTCTCGTAGCCTACCGTCTCCGGATCGTATTCCAACTGGACGACCTCCGCGTGTCCCGTCGTTCCGGAACAGACCGCTCGATAGGTCGGGTCCTCGGTGTCGCCACCAGCGTAGCCTGAGGTCGCCGACTCGACCCCCTCGAGTTGCTCGAACGCGGCTTCGACACACCAGAAACAACCGCCGCCGAATGTCGCTTTGGCCATACGACTCGTTCGCGTTCGACGAGGAAAGATGTGACGGGTCGATCAGCACACTCCCGATCGATCTCGACGGCTACAGGCGCTCAGTACTGGACCGCCCAGCTCAGCACCACCCCGTCGTCCAGTTCTTCGAGTCCCTCGAGCGAGAGTTCGGGATAGTTCTCGACGAAGCCGTCACCGTCGGTAAGCGTCGGCGCATCACGCCCACCGATGAGTTGCGGGCCGACGAAGACCGTCAATTCGTCGACCAGTCCATCGTCCAGCAGCGAGAAGATGAGTTCGCCGCCGCCTTCGACCATGATCTGCTCGAGGCCGTGTTGTTGGAGGGTCGCGAACGCACGCAACAGGTCGACGCGGTCGTCTCCCGCCGTGACGAGCGTCGCCTGATTGGAGAGATCCATCCGTCGTTCGACTGGGGCGTTCTCGCTGACACAGAGATACGTCTCAGCTTCATCGTCGACGACTCGAGCGTCCGGTGGTGTACGTGCCTTCGAATCGACGACGACGCGAGCAGGGTTCGCCGTTTGGCCGTTCTCGAGACGCTGTTCGCGACGGCCGCTGTCTTTGACGGTGAGACGCGGATCGTCTGCAAGTACCGTTCCGATACCGACGACGACGGCATCGCTCTCGGCGCGGAGGCGGTCGACCCGTTCGAAGTCCTCGTCTCCGCTGATCGTCACCTGCTCGCGGCGTCTCGAGGACAGTTTGCCATCCGCGCTCATCGCGGCGTTGACGACGACGTGCATACCCGTCTTCTAACGCGTCCGGTAAAGAATCCAGTGCACATCCGAACCGAAAAACCGGGGAGGTTTTGATGGGTACCTGCCAAGGAACGAACGAATATGGCACAGGACTCCGATGACGGGCCGTCCGTCCCGATCGTCTGCGACCAGTGTGAGACGACGGCTCGAGTGCCCCTCCCTGAACTCGCGGAGACGCTCGAGGGACACAACGACCGATTACACGATGGCGAGGAACGGGCGGTCGTCGACCCCGCCGTTGCGGATTCGTTAGCCGATCTGATCGCCGACGATCTGGGGCTGTTAGACGGTGCGTGATCGCTCGAGATCAGCCTTCGAACCACGAGCGAACTCGAGGCGTTTCGTCGACTCGATGACCGTTGACGGAGCCACCCCATAAATTTCAAGATGGTCCAGTTGGAAGGGCTATCGTACTGATGGACACCTCCGTATACGGGACTACTTTAATCACCTCTCTTACCGTACGTTGCTAACTATGGCAGGATGTGCTTGCAACTCATTGTATGGAATCTCTACTGTACCACCAACATGAATACGTACTATGTCTGACCTGATTGGTGACCGAATAAGCAGGCGAACGGCGCTGGTGGCGGGTGGTGGCGTTATCGCCGGCACGATTGGTGGGAGTGCATTACACCGGATAACCACAGACAATACCACCAATCAGGTTTCGGTAACGATCCTCTCGCTTCCGGCGGACAACGATCAGCGGAGCAGTGAGATCGCTCGGGAGTTCGAGAAGAACCTCCGGGCGGTCGGGATCAACGCCAGTATCGAACCCCGTTCCGAAGCCGAGTTACTGCGCGCGATTTTGCTCGAGCACGACTTCGATTGTTACGTCACCCGCCGTCGCAGTGACCACGATCCGGACTTCCTCTATGAGATGTTTCATTCGTCGTACGATCCCGAGGCGGGCTGGCAAAATCCGTTCGGATTCACCAACCCCCAGGTGGACGAACTACTCGAACAACAGCGTTCGATGGACGGCGACGAGCGGACGGAGACTGTCAACGAACTACTAAACAAGTTAGCGCAGACACACCCGATCGTTCCGATCTGTGTCTCCGCTGAACGCCGAGTCGTCAGAACGGATCGATTCGACGGGTGGGATGATCACTCCCTCGAAAGTCGGCTCGGATACCTCGGCCTCGAGCCAAACGCTTACGAGTGGTCAGATGGAGAGGACGTGGTGCTAACGGCCATCCTCACCGATACTCGGGCAACCAAGAATCTTAATCCGCTGACGGCAACCCATCACGATAAGGGGACGTTCGTTGATCTCCTCTATGATTCTCTCGCAGTCGAGGACGATGGAGAAATTCGGCCGTGGCTCGCCGAATCGTGGGAGTGGGACGGCGCTGTCGCCACCGTTTACCTCCGAACGGGGTGTCAGTTTCACGACGACCATCCGGTCACTGCCCGGGACGTCGAGTTCACCTACGAGTTCCTCGCGGACACCTCTCTCGGGGAGCAAGACGCGCACTCACCGACGCCGAGATATCGCGGCCTCGTAGACGCCGTCGAGCGAGTCTCCGCCGTCGACGACCACACGGTTCAGATCCGTATCGATGCGCACGCCGACATCGGTGAACGTGCGTTCACGATCCCAATCCTCCCGAGACACGTCTGGGAACCCGAGGTCAGTAACCGACTCGAGAACGGACAGGAACCGACGCAAGGGACCTGGGAGATCGTGACGGCCGATTCGATTCCGAAAATCGGGAGCGGTCCATACGCCTTCGTCAATCAAGAGCCGCGCTCGTCGCTCCAATTCGAGCGCTTCGATCAGCACTTCACGCGCCGTGAGAGCGTCGACCTCCCGGAACCGACTCCCGACGAACTCGTGTTTCTAGTCGGACTCAACAGTGGACTGGTAATGAGCGAACTTCAGGACGGGAACGCGGATATGACGGCGTCACGGATGGCAGTAGGAGAGATCGGCGATACCAGTGATCGCTCTCTCGAACTCATCGAACCAGCGACGCCACGGTTCTACCACGTCGGGTTCAACGTCAGGAACGCACCGTTCAGTAGTCCGAACTTCCGCGAAGTCATCGCGAGCCTGATCGACCGGGAGTCTCTCGTTTCGGAAATTTTCAACGGACAAGCCACCCCGACCGTCACCCCGGTAACTGACGAGTGGACGCCGGAGGACCTCGAGTGGGACGGAGAGGCACCGTACGCACCCTTTTTCCGTAAGAGTGATGAAACAGGGGACGAAGATTCAGGTAATCTCGACGTGGAACAGGTAAAACGCGCCTTCGAACGGTATGGCTTTCAGTACAGCGACGACGGCGAGCGTCTGGTGAGATAGCTGTGCTCGTCGAACTGTTAACACAGTTAGTGGTCGTCGTAGCGCTTTTACTCGCTATTTTCATTCCTCTCTGTATCGGTTGGGGCCGAATCAAGCGGACTCGACAGGAGTGGCAGAGCCGACTGCGTCAGTCGACTCCCGTCGCTGCCATAGTGGTCGTCGTGTTACTCATAAATCGGTTCGCTCGTCCGCGACTTCCAGATCTGTCCTGGGCAATCGACTGGAATCTAACGCCGGTATTCTATGCCATCGAAGGTGAGGCGGTCGTCTGGTTCCAAGCGTTCGCTAGCCCAGCGCTTACGCAGTACTTCTCGTTCATTTATATCTACGGGTACGCTTTCATGCTGATTTTCCCAGTGATCGCGTATTTCGCGCTGTCGGACACATACCCGCTCAGGAAACTGTTGTCAGCGTACGCACTGAACTACGTTATCGGACTCGTCATCTACTTGCTCGTGGTCGCGTACGGGCCTCGAAACCTAATGCCGGAGATGATCGAAACCGCGCTGTACGACTTCAATCCGCAATACCAGTCGCTCACCAGCGAAGTAAACCACAACACTAACGTCTTCCCGTCGTTGCACACGTCTCTTTCCGCGACTATCGCGCTGTTTGCGTACCGAACCAGGCGGTCGTACCCGATCTGGTTCGTCGTCTCAGTCCCACTGGCGGTGAGCGTCGCCATTTCGACGATGTATCTCGGCATCCACTGGGCGATCGATGTCGCCGGGGGGATCGTGTTGGCACTCGTCACTGTGAAAGCGTCCGACCAACTCGTTGGCCGGTGGTCTCTCTCAGAAGACTTCGGAATCGATCTCGAGGCGTACGAGAGCCGACTCAAAAGAACCCTCGGCAGAGATGACCAACTCGACACGAACGACCGTATGTCGGAATCCGTATCGGAGGCCGATGCGCAAACAGATTCGAGACCCGACACGTCTGGGGTCGATCGACCCGCAGAATTGGAGCGGACGACTCAATCCGGTGCTGGCAACGAAAACGGCGAGAACGACAAAATCTAAGACGTAGGCTGAGGGAACAAGAAAAGCCACGGATCACCCGACCCGTGGTCGTTTACTCCTCGGTCCCGGCATTAATGTCACCCGAACACAAGTCTGTTCCAGTTCTGACGCCCGATCGCGAACTATCTCAGTCGACGCCGACATGTCGGGACTGCGACGCTCCTACCGATTCGAACGGTTCGATCAGACACTCCGTTTCAGTTTTAGAACGATGGCCACGGGATATATACGAGTCCCCCGAGAACGCTACGACCAACGTCAGTGGTCGAAGATACAATGGAACGGGTACTCCGGCAGCGTCAGGATTTACTCGAGACGCTGGTCGACAATCCGTCTACCAAGCCAGAAATCGTCGACTGCATGTCGATCTCTCGATCGACCGTCGACCGGGGAATCGCCGATCTCATCGAACGCGGCTGCGTAGAGAAGGTTGAATCCCGGTTTCAACTGACAGATACGGGTCGGCTGGCACTCGAGGCTCGACTCCAGTACGAAGCAACTATCGACCAGATTCAGGCTGTCGACCCCGTTTTGGATGGAGTCGATATCGAATCGATCTCGCTCGAGTTCCTCCGCGGGGCGACTGTCAACGTTGCCGATCCGAGACGGCCATGGAAGGTCCTCGATCAGAGCAGAGAACTCATTACCGATGCAGAGACGTTGTATGGGACTGGTCCGGCAGTTTTTCAGAGATTCTTCGACGATATCTCTCGATCCGTCGAGAATCGCGGCCTCATCTGTGAACTCGTCATAGACGAAACGGTGTTCGATTCGCTCGATTCGGCCCAGGTCGAGGCGTTACGAGAACTCATGAAACGGGGGGAGGGAACGCTACTTTTGACGGATCTGAACGACTCGTTCGCGATATGGATTCTCGAACTTCCAGACAGTGAATATGCGGGAATAACCGTTTACAGTTCGACTGGCTTCGAAGGCGTGATTTACAACGCCGCTCCGAACGCGGTATCGTGGGCCCGGACCCAGTACCAAAAGCGGAAAGCGTCAGCGGAACTCCTCTGGGACTTTCACTAGTTCGCTTTCCAATCGAGGCGCCACCGAACGGCGTGTGATTCGCCCGTTGCCCGATCCCCAGCGGGAGTGTGAGTCAACGATCACTTCACGACGAATCGGGCGAGGTTTCTTCCAGGCAGTGAACCTCGGTGTCGAACCCGTCGTCGGTAATCGCGATCGTTATCCGGTCGACGACGGGGTAGTACAGTTTGCAGTGATTGCCATCACACTGCAGTTTCACCCGAGAGCCGATGAGACCTGCATCCTCGAGGCTGTTGAGCCGTCGATAGATCGTCACCCTCGACCCGTCACAGCACTCGCGTAGTTGGGCTGCTGTCGACGGTCCCCGTTTGAGCGCCTCGAGGATTTCCATGGCGTATTCGTCGCTACACAGCGAGAGGGTGGCTTCGATTTCGATATCCGGTTCCTGTGTTTCCATCGTCTGCATGACAGCTTATCGTACTGCGGGGGATATGTTCAATTCTATCCTATTACTATCGATACAAACGATACAATTATAGTATTACTACTTTCAATACTATCTATAATGACATCCGATACCGAACTCAGGTCGATCGTCGAAGTGCATATCGCCCCGCTCGGATACGAATTCGACCGAATCAAAGACCCCGTTCTCGAGTACAATGCCGATATATTGTACTTGCTCCGCGACAGACATCAAGAGCGCCTGGATTATCACAGAGAACTCGAGCAGACGCTCACAGACCACGGCGTCGCCGTGCACTTTCGGGAGATCGACCTCGGCGACATGTACGACGTTCTTGGCGAGATCACGACCATCGCGGCCAGTTACGACGACGACATCGTTCGAGTCAACGTCTCGAGCGGACCGAAGCTGGCCGCCATCGGCGCAGCGCTGGCGTGTATGGCTGCGGATGCGAGCGGCTATCACGTCCATCCCGAATCACGGTCGCATCCGATCGACGAAACGCCGCGAACGCAGGGAATGCGTCTGGCCGAACAGCTTCCCTCTTACCCCATCGAAACGCCGACTGAAGATCAGGTGCGGGTACTGAACTACATCGACGAAACTGATGACCCGGCATACACGCCCAAAAAGAGCGATCTGATCACCTTCGCCGAAGAAGCCGAACTCGACTTCATGACGAAATCGACGCCCGCGAACGACAAAGCGAAATTCGCACTCCTGAACAATCGCATCATCACGCCGCTGGTCGAGAACGGCTACGTGCAGGTCGAGTCAGTCGGCCGGTCAAAGCAAGTTTCCCTGACCGAAACCGGCACGAACGCGTTGCGAGCGTTTCGACACAAATTGTAGGTGGCGGGTTTCGAGGCGGATTCACGAGAAAACTTCATTGCGTTTGCATTATATAGTACTCGTATGAGCCAGTCCCTCCACCGTTCGAAGTCGGTCGCAGTATCGGGAGTTGTCGGGCTCGCCCTCTGTATCTGTACGTTTGCCGTCCACATTTATCTGGCCGGTTTCGAGTACGACGCCGGACTCGCTTATGGGAACCTGAAACTCGGGTGGCTACTCGCGGGGTCCGTCCTTCTCGGAGCGATTCCAGCCCTCGCGTGGGTGCAATACCAACTCCGTACGCCGGTTCTCGTCGCCCTCGGAGGCTATCTGTTCCTCCTCGTCACTTCGTGGCCGAATATGATCGACTCCGCTCGTTCCGCCAGCGCAAGCGCCACCATAACGATGTTCGAACTGGTGCTCACTCTCTGGGTTCTTCCACTAGCTATCGCTCTCTTTTTCGGATTTGTCGAAAACTTGCTCCGGCCCACTATTGGGAGATTCATTTCTGTTAACAATGGCTAGTCTCCCTTTGATACGTGATGAACCACCTGTAGAGGCTAGAAGTGATTGTCAATGCTGTAAACTTGAATAACTACAAACGAGGGATAACGTGAACTGCTCACTTGCCCCTATATCTTTATCTTTCGATAAAAAGTGATGTACTATGAACCAGATTCAAAGCACAAACAACGGACGGTTGTTACTAACACTGGGAGGGTTCGCTCTCGTTATCCAATTGGTCGTGTTTCAAAATAGTCTTGGCATAGTGGCGGATCCTGGAATGTCTGGATTGGCTGAAAACGTTTTGAGTGGGGGACTCTTGTTCGTAGCGGTAGTTTGCTTCGCTGGCGGACTGTATCTTTCCCAACGTGATTCATAGTCTCCTCCACTTTGTCATCCCAATCTAACTTCTCTAATGGCTGTTGTTCTACCCTTCTCCTTGTCTTTATCTGAGAGTGGACTCTCCCGCTGCAAACAGGTCCGTCACTCGAGATCCGCACCGATGGCGTCCTCGACCGATCGAAAACCGTCGCGCGTGAGCAGTTGGACGAGGCCCCGATTGATCTCTCTGGCAGTCGACGGTCCGTTGTAGACGAATCCGGTGTATAGCTGGACCAACGAGGCTCCCGCTCTGATTTTCTCGTAGGCGCTCTCTGCTGAGTCCACGCCGCCGACGCCGATGATCGGCACGTCGGTATGACCGGCGATCGTTCGGATGACTTCCGTCGAGCGATCCTCGAGCGGGGCACCGCTCAACCCGCCCCACTCCGCTTTGTTCGGCGACTCGAGTCCGTCTCTGGCGGTCGTCGTATTCGTTGCGATGATGCCGTCGAGGTCGAACTCCTCGAGGATGTCGACGAGTTCGAGTATCGAGTCGGTCGGGGAGTCGGGACCGATTTTGACGAGGATCGGCACGTCGCGGTCGTTTTCGGCTTCGATCGTCTCGAAAATCGTCCGGAGATGCGCTGGCGAGGACTCGTCGAACTCCTCGGGCGTGTTCGGACAGGAGACGTTGACGACGACGTAGTCGGCGAACGGGGACAGACGGTCGAAGACGCGCCGGTAATCTTCGATCGCCTCCTGCTGACTCGAGGTGTTCATCTTGCCGATGTTGATCCCGAGCGGAACCGACGGGAGGCCGTCGCGCTGGAGTTGCTCTTTGACGTGGTCCATTCCGTAGCCGTTGAACCCCATTCGGTTGACCATCGCCTCGTCCTCGCGAAGACGGAACAGGCGCGGGCGTCGATTACCCTGCTGGAAATACGGCGTCACGGTACCGATCTCGACGAATCCAAAGCCCAGCGCCGAAAGTGCGTGCGTTACCTCGGCGTTCTTGTCGAATCCTGCGGCGACACCGACCGGATTCGGAAATTTCGTGCCGAACCGTTCGATTTCGAGAGCCGGGTTTTCGTACCGGTATGCGGCGGCCAGCCCGGCTTTCGTCGGTCGGGTCGACTGTGCCGCCCGGAGCAGTCCTTTCCCGAGTTCGTGGGCCGTTTCGGCCGGGAGTTTGAACGCCAGCGGCCGAATCCTCGAGTAGATGCTCATGCGTATCGGTGCGACCGCAGGACAAGTAAAGCTCTCGAAGATACTCGTTCACTAGATTACTGCTCGTGCATTCGTCGTACCAGAACGGGTAGAAAGCTCCTCGAGCGAACCGAGCGCCTGTTCGTGATCTCTCTGAGTCGTGCTTACTAATTGCAGTTACCGGTACACATCGGAGCCGTTTACGCCGTCCTGTTTCCGAACGACGTTTTTCGATCCCGTTTTGTGCCTATTTCTCATCGATTGCCCGTCGAATACCAGCCTTTGAATAAACCGCCATTTCGATGCGGATCGTTGAGTCTGACCTTGTCGTTCCACCACGCCGTCTTTGGATCCGTTGCATAACGAAATAGTTTTCCTACCGGTTACGCTTGGGTCGAGTAACAACAGTAACGCCATGACAACTGAACGACGGTATTCTGGAGGCACGTCTCGTGGCGACTAACCAGATACTCGTCCCGCTATCGGACACCGTCACAGTCCGGCAGACGGTCGGGTACGCCGTCCAATCCGCCCTCGAGGACAGCGACGAACTCGTTTGTCATCTGGTGGTCGCACTCCCTCAGGATGGGACCGACCCGACGGGCGAATCGAGTATCGAGGAGGCCGAACAGCTCCTCGAGCGTGCAACTAGCTGGGTTCACGAAGACGCCGGGAGTGCCACCGTCTCGGTCGAAACTAGTATCCTCGGATCGACTGAGTACCTGTTCGGGCCGCGGCAGTTTGCCGAGGCGTTCGTGGCGTACGCGGACGAACATGGTCTCGATTGCATTGTTCTCGATCCGGAGTACCGACCCGGCGTGACCGCACCGATGCTCCAGCCCCTCGAGCGTGAACTCTCGAACGTCGGGCTCGAGTACGACGAAGCGCCGGTCGATCGACCCGCCCAACACGCGCGCCTCGTCGTTCAGGAGAGCTTTGATCGGATGTTCGCGCTCTTTTGGATCTCGTACGCCTTCTATCTCGTTCTCGGCGACCCGACCTACTGGTTCGATCTCGTCACGGGTGCGGCAGTCGCCGGAATCGTTGCAGTTTCCCTCTCGAGTATCACGTTTACCGTCGCGCCCGATCGGATACAGTCGCCGCTTCGAACGGTCCGATTCGTGCTTTACGTGCCGTATCTCGCCTACGAGATCGTCAAAGCGAATCTGGCGATTTCGGTCGTCATCTTGCGACCGTCGATGCCGATCGAACCGACGGTCACGCGCCTCGAGGCTCGGGTTGGGGGCGGACTCCCGCTGCTCGCGCTTGCGAACAGTATCACGCTCACACCCGGGACACTCACGGTACGAGCGAACGATCAACGGTTGATCGTCCACACGCTCATTCCGAGTGCTCGCGAGGACCTCTTCGGCGGGAGTCTCGAGCGCGCAGTCCGGTTCGTCTTCTACGGGCGAGATTCCGCGTCGATTCCGACTCCCGAAGAACGCGGCGACGCCGAAATAGTCGGCGGTGATGAGCTGTGAGTGGCGAGTTCGTGGGTACGATCTTCCTCACGAGCGCGGCGCTTTTCGTCGTTCTCGCGATCGCGATCTTCTACCGCGCAATCGTTGGTCCGACGACGCAGGATCGATTGCTGGCTGTGAACGTCCTCGGGACGAACACGGTGGTTATTCTCGCTCTTCTCGCGGTCGGACTCGACCAGCAGTGGTTCCTCGATATCGCACTGATATACGCTCTGCTCAACTTCCTGATGGCGATTGCCATCTCGAAGTTCACTGTCGAACGGGGTGGTGTCCTGTGAGCACGATCCCAGCGTTGCTCGAGAACCTGCGGCTAGTGGTCATTGTCGTCCTGTTAGCTCTTGGCGTATTCTTTACGTTCGTTTCGACAGTGGGGGTACTTCGATTGCCGGATCTGTTCGCACGGGCTCACACGGCTTCCCAAGCCGACACGCTGGGAGCCGGATTGAGCCTCGCCGCTGTTGCGCTGGCGTTGGGCTGGCAAGATTCGACGGCGTACACAGTCTTGCTGTTGTTTTTCGTGTTCATCACGAATCCGACTGCGGCACATGCGATCGCCCGATCTGCCGCCGAAACGGGTGTGACGCCGTGGGAGTCGTCCGAGGAGTCGAACGACGGTGATGAGCAATGAGTGTCATTGCCTATACGCTGGCCGCCTTCATCCTCGCAACCGCCGTCGCAACGGCGTTGTTCCGGGATGTCCTCTCTACGATCATCGTCTTCGGTGCGTACAGCCTCGGCATGGCGATTTTGTACACGGTCCTGTTCGCGCCCGATGTTGCGATGACCGAGGCGGCAATCGGCGCCGGTGTGACGACGATCTTACTGCTATTGACGATCACGCGAACGTCGCGGCCGCCGACCGATCAACTGTTCGAACGACTCAACGTCCCCGCTGTGTTCGTGGTTGGCGCATTCGTCCTCGTCTTGCTGGTCACGGTCTTGCCCGAAATGTATCCGGTCGGGTACGAGGAGGCCCCCGCGTGGGCTAACGACGCCGTTTCACAGTACTATATCGAGAACGCCTACAAGGATACCGGCGCTGAAAACACCGTTACGGCCGTACTCGCCGCGTATCGTGGATTCGATACGTTCGGTGAGGCGGTCGTCGTCTTCTCGGCCGGTATTGCCGTCTTGATGGTCCTCAAACGCGAGGTGTTCGTCTGATGGCGGAGCGTCCCAACGATACTTACACGGAGAGTCAGGTCATCTTAACGTCGGTCAAAATCATCGCTCCCTTTACGCTTACGTACGGGATGTTCATGGCGTTACACGGCGCAGATAGCCCCGGCGGCGGATTTCAGGGCGGTGCGATCATCGGCGTGACGATCCTGATGATTGCGTTCGCATTCGGCATCGAACCGACCAGACAGTGGCTCAGTAATTCGGCCATCGTCGGGTTGGTCACCGGTGGCGTTGCGATTTTCGTCGGAATCGGCCTCACGACGATGTTGCTTGGGGGGGACTTCCTCGAGTACGTTCGCTTCGAGAGCGCACTCGGCGTTCCCGATGGCGGAAAGTGGTCGATGGAAGCCATCGAAATCGGCGGAATCACCCTGATCGTCGGCGGCGTGGTGATCACGCTGTTCTTTGCGATGGCAGCGGGATTTACACCGCAACGAAAGACTGAGAACTCACAGGAGGTGACTGACGATGATTGAGATACTCGCTTCACGCTATGCGTACGCTCTCATGTTCGTATTGCTCGGTATCGGGCTCTACATGATGATCGCAAACGAAAACCTCGTCAACAAACTGATCGGCGTCAACCTCTTTCAGTCGTCGATCTTCCTCTTTTTCGTCTCGATGGCGTACGTCGACGGCGGGTCATCGCCGATCGTTCCCGCCCATCCGACGGAAGGAGATCTTCTCGTTGCGAGTCCGCTTCCGCAGGTGATCGTCCTCACGGCGATTGTGGTCGGAATCGCACTCACCGCGGTCGGACTCGCGTTGATCATCCGAATCTATTCGGAGTACGGTACGCTCCGGGAAGACACTCTCCAGGAGGTGCGCTCCGATGAGTAACGTCGATCTCATACCGGTGTTGCTCATCGCGGTTCCGATCATGGCGGCGATCGCGCCGATCGCGCTCGGCCTTCGATACCAACGAACCGGATGGTCGATCGCCGCGGTTACGACGACTGGCCTCTTCGCCGCGAGCGTATATCTCGCGTCGGTCGTTTACGGGGACAATTCCTCCGTCACCCACCAACTCGGGGATTTTCCTCCCCAGTACGGGATCGAACTCGTCGCCGATCCGCTCTCGATGCTCATCGTGCTCTTGGTCACGACGATCGCAGCGGCCGTACTGGCTCTCACTCGCCTCGGCGGTCCCCGTGGCAACGTCTTCTATAGCGGCTATCTTCTCTTGACGGGTGGCTTGCTCGGCCTCGCACTCACCGGCGACGTATTCAACATGTTCGTCTTCCTCGAGATCGTCGGGCTCGGCACGTACGCGTTGATTTCGAGCGGCGACGGTCCCGAATCGGCTGTCGCGGCGCTGAAGTACCTGATTCTCGGGACGACCGGCGCATCGATGTACCTGATCGGCGTCGCCTTCCTGTTTATGGCCACGGGGACGTTGAACATGGTCGAGTTGGCCGACCTCCTCCAGGGCAGCGGGTTGGATCAACAACAGTTGAGTCTGGTTCGAACCGCCTTCGCGTTCATATTCGTCGGCTTTTCGATCAAGGTCGCTCAGTGGCCGTTACACACCTGGCAACCCGATGCCTACCAGCACGCTCCCGATGGAGTGACGCCGCTTATTGCGGCACTCGTTTCGACAGTCTCTGCGTACGCGCTCGGGCGAATTCTGTTCGACGTATTCGGACCCGAATTCCTGATCCAGACGCCCTACGTCAAAGAAATACTCGTCACAGTCGGCTCGATCAGTGTTATCGCGGGAAGTACACTCGCTGTGATCCAACAGGACGTAAAGCGGATGCTCGCATACTCGTCTGTCTCGCAATTCGGTCTCGTCATCGCCGCCTACGGGGTCGTGACCGAGACGGCGTTTACGGGGGCAATCATCCACCTGGTCGGCCACGGCGTGATGAAGGCAGGCCTGTTTGCTGCTGCGGCCGTTGTTTCGCTGGGCTACGGTGCACGAACGGTCAACGAGTACGCCGGGCTGGCGAAGAATAGACCGGTCTCGGCTGCCGGGATGGCCGTGTTACTCGTCGCGCTCGTCGGCATTCCGCCGTCCGCCGGTTTCGTCGGGAAGTGGTACATCGCCCTCGGCGCGGTCGAGGCACAGGCCTGGCCGGTAGCGGCGGTCATTTTCCTCAGCACGATGTTCACGCTCGCCTACGCCGCTCGACTGCTCGAGAAGATGTACTTTACTCCCGCAGCCGATTCGGGACCGCATCGATCGGACGGGAACCCGGCCGCGTCCCAGATGGCGACAGATGGCGGGAACGACGGCCGGGCGAGCGCCACGCCCGACGCGGTCTCGATCGGGATGATCGTCTTCGTCGTTGGACTTGCAGGTATCGCCGTCGGCTTCGGCTTTGCCGGCGGTGCGTTGTTCGAACTGCTCGAACCGTTCGCTGAAGAGGTGTTTAACTGATGGCTGATCCGATTACGTCCATCCGTCCGCTCGCGGCCGTTCTGGTCTCGGCGATCGCGGTGGTGTTGATTATCGCGTCGTATCGGTACCCGAACGTTCGCGAGGGCTGGTCCGTCGTGGCTGCACTCGCGAAATTCGGAATTGTCCTGAGCATGCTCCCCGGGGTCCTCTCGGGTGACACGTACGAGTGGAGCCTCGCAGACGCAACCGGTGTGGAGTTCATCGACGGAATCGACTTCGCGCTCGAGGCGGACCCGCTCGGGATGCTGTTTGCGCTGCTCGCGAGTTTCCTGTGGATATTCACGTCGTTCTACGCGACCGGCTACATGCGTGGGCTCGACGAACACTCCCAGACGAGGTTTTTCGCGGCGTTCGCGGCGAGTCTCTCGGCCGCGGTCGGAATCGCCTTCTCGGCGAATCTGGTGACGATCTTCGTCTTCTACGAACTGCTCTCGCTGGTCACCTACCCGCTGGTCGCTCACAACGGCGATGCAGAGGCTCGAATCGCGGGGCGGAAGTACCTCGCTTACACCTTCTTCGGTGGCGGCGTCTGCCTCTTGGCCGGGACCGTGATGATCTACTGGCTCACGAGCGGCGTCGGCGATCCGACCGTCGCGTTCCAGTCGGGCGGCATGGACGCCGTCGCCAGCGCAGCGAGTGACGACAGCGCCAAGGTGTACGCACAGGCGGCGTTTTTCCTCTTGATCGCCGGCTTCGGTGTCAAAGCAGCGATAATGCCGCTTCACTCATGGCTCGCGGATGCGATGGTCGCGCCGACGCCCGTCTCAGGATTGCTCCACGCGGTCGCGGTCGTCAAGTCCGGCGCATTCGGTATCGCGCGCGTGATCCTCGAGGTCTACGGCGTCGAGACGATTCGTGATCTGCCGCTCTCGGTGCCGGGTGTGGGCGAGGTCGGATTGAACATTCCTGTCGCGATACTGGCGACGTTCACGTTGCTCGCAGCGAGCATCATCGCGCTTCGGAAAGATCACCTCAAACGACGGCTCGCGTATTCGACGACGGCACAGCTGTCGTACATCGTTCTCGGGCTCTCGATGCTTCATCCGTTCGCGATCCTGGGTGCGCTCTTTCACATCCCCGCCCACGCGTTCGGAAAACTCACGCTGTTTTTCTGCGCGGGGTCGGTCCACGTCGAGACCCACACCGACTACATCAGTGAGATGGCTGGTATCGGAAAACGCATGCCGTTGACGATGACCGCCTTCGCCGTCGGCTCGGCAGGAATGGCCGGAATTCCGTTGGCTGCCGGTTTCGTCAGCAAATTCTACATGCTCATCGGAGCGATGAACGCGAGCTACTGGCCGTTTGCGCTCGCGCTCATCATTTCCGGGGTTCTCAATATCGTTTACCTCTGGCCCGTCGTTTACACCGCCTTTTTCGAGAGCGAGGACCGACACGACGCAAAGCCCTTGCTTGAGTTCCCGCCGGGCGGAAAACGAGACGCAGTGGTCGGGACCGACGCAGAACACGACGTCGCCACGGACGGGGGCGACCGTGAGAACGACGATGACACCGACGACGGCTTCGCAGTCGATCAGTATCCGAGCGATGCTGACGTCCCGTTCGGTCCATCGACGGGCGGTGACTCTGATGGAACTCGAGACAGTCCCGATGGCGTCGATCACTCTCCGGCCCCGCACGATGACGACCACGGCCACCACCACGGCGGAGCCCCGCCGGGTGGCTGGGAACGCCGCTCTCCTTTCGACGAGAGCACGTGGCTCATGCTCCTCCCGATAGCGGTCATCGCGACCGGCGGGATCGTGCTCGGGGTCGTCCCTGACCTCGCGATCTTTCTCGAGCTCGCCAGTGAAATCGTTGATGTGGTAACGGGTGTGTCCGTCCCATGATCGAAGCTGAACTGCTCACCTACGCGTACCCGCCGTTTATCGTCCTCGCAGCAGCTCTGCTCATGTTGGTACTGCCGCGGACGCTCGGCTACGCGGTCGGGACCCTGAGTCTTATCGCCGTAACGGCGATTGCGTTTTTCGTCCCCGAAGGTGCCCACCTCACGACCGAGTTCCTCGGATTTGCGGAAATCCAGCCGTTCTTCGTCGACGACTTCAGTCGACTCGTGGGACTCGGCCTCGGATTCCTCGGTACGTTCGCCGTGGTCTACGCCTACTCGAGTGAAGCCTCTCGAGTGATGGGTGCGTTCGCACTGGCCTACGTCGCTTCGGCTATCGGAACGGCGTTTACCGGCGACTGGCTCGTGCTGGTGTTCATGTGGGAACTGATGGCCGTGACGAGCACGCTGTTGGTCTGGAATTACGGCGGCGACGCCGTCCGCTCGGGATATCGGTACGCCATCGCACACGGTATCGCGGGCAATCTCGTCCTGTTCGCAGTCGCCGCTCACTATGCTACGGTCGGTGAATTCGTTTACGGAGCGGGCGCTGACGGTATCGCGACCGGTATTCCCGCGATACTCGCGACGCTCGGTATCGGTATCAACGTCGCCTTTATTGGTTTCCACACGTGGCTACCGGATACGTATCCGAAGCCACACTTCGCCGCGTCGGTGTTCCTCTCGGTGTTCACGACGAAGACCAGCGCATTGATCTTCTATCGTGCGTTCCCCGAGACAAACCTCTATCTGGCATACATGGGCGGATTGATGGCCGTTTACGGGGCCACCTTTGCGTTGCTTCAGCACGATATGCGTGCGCTCCTGTCCTATCACATTCAGGCCCAGCTCGGCTACATGGTCGCCGGAATCGGGATCGGATCCGCGCTCGGCGTCGCCGGCGCAATGGGTCACTTGTTCAACAATATACTCTACAAGAGTCTCCTGTTCATGGCGGTGGGAGTCGTAATCTACCGGACCGGCGAGAACGACCTCTACAAACTCGGTGGACTCTGGAAGGAAATGCCGATTACCGCCATTGGGTATCTCTTGGGTGCGCTCTCGATTACCGCCGTCCCCGGATTCAGCGGCTTCGTTAGCAAAGGAATGGTACTCGATGCTGCGTCCGGCTACTTCGGCGGTCCTGAGTATCAGGCGCTGTACTGGTTGCTTTTCATCGGCGCGGTCGGCACCTTCCTCTCGTTCATCAAACTCGGCTACTACGTCTTCCTCCACGGTCCAAGTGATCGCGAGGTCAAAGACGCCAAGACGGGCCAAACTGTCGCAATGCTCTCGGTCGGTGGGGCCTGTCTGGCACTTGGGCTCCCCGAACTCGGTTGGCCGATCTTCACTGATCTCCTCCCGTTCGTCGACGGCACGTCAGTTATCGTCGGTGAGACGACGGAGGCGCTCCATCCATACAGCCCGAGCCACCTCGAGGACGCCGCGATTCTCTTTGCAATCTCGGCGGTCGGCTTCGTTCTGATTCGCAAACCGCTCTCGAAACTCGACCTCGGCGATCCGGCGATGATAGTATTCCCGCTTGGCTACTACGTCGGACGTGGGTCGATGGTAGCCGTCACGGAAACGTATCGGGCGGTCGACTCGCTCGCAGTCGGTTTCGTTCGCCGCGTCTACTGGATCGGCAACAACCCCGTGTTGGCCGTCGATGCGTTTTGTCATCGCTTGCCCGACTGGGTCGTAGAACTCGAGGAACGACAGCCGGCCGACGGCGGTCGTCCGTCGACGATTCACTTGCGAGCGGATATCGGGATTACCATCCTGGTACTGACGATACTCCTGACGATTCTGGTTCTCTTACTCGTGTAGATCACTGCAGTAACAGGGCTTCTTTCGGATTGAACGGAATCGACCGGAAATCGAACATAGTCGTTCAATTCTCCCGCGAGAAAGCGGATGTGGGGATGTTGATGATGCGTGGGTGGTCCTCGAGGCGTGCGATCGATTGCTCGAGAAAGGAGACACGAAGCGAGTTCGTTGGCGCTGTCGCGGCCCGCCGGTGGGAGGCCTCTATATCGCGACCGACGCCGCTCGGGGTGAGGTATTCACCGTTGACATCGATCCCGGCATCTTTACAGAGTCGTTTGAGGATCGTACGAACTCCTTCGGTCGTAATCGCAGGCGGCGTGATAGCGTACTCTCGGAGGAGCGACTTCGCCGTCGAATCCTCGAGCAGCGAGTCGATTTCGCTCTCCTCGTAGCCGCGTTCTGCGAGTTCGGACCGAACGTGACGCGCGATCGAGGGTGCGTGGCGCGTCGGAAACAGGGGCCACTCGTTCGTCGGCGGGTCGAGCGCAACTCGGTATCGGCGAAGCGGTGTCCGAGCGGGCGCTGGAAGGGGGACCGCCTCGTGACGTTGTGACTTCCCGAGTACTCGTATGGTCCCGGTGTAGAAGTCGACGTCATCCCACGTCGCACCGGCGCGTCGCGTATCGTCCGGCACTCGGAATAGCTCCGACCCTCGAATCTCAGTGTGTGCCAGCAATGCGACGACCGCATACTCACGGAGACGGCTGCACCTTTCTCCGTCGTCTTCGTGTGTCGATTCTATGGCTCTTCGCCGGACGTATTGCTCGAGCGTTTTGCGCTGACGGTCGGTCCAGAACTGATCTGCCCCGTGGTCGCTTTCGGCCGGCAGAACGGCCTGTGCACGCTGGGTAGTCGCTGGATTCGCCTCGAGCAGTCCACCGCGGACACACCACGACAGGAACGCTCGCACGACGGCGTAATACGTATGAGCGGTTGATGCAGCGTACGTTCCTCGTTCGGTTCGATTCGCTAATTCCTGTGCGTAGGCCTCCAGGTGGGTGTCGTCGAGCGCCCGAAGGGCGGCTGTTTCGCGCTCTGTCTCGAGCCATGCTGCCCATCGTCGAAGGATTGACTCTGCGTTGGAGGCGTAGGCTCCAGAGCCCGGACCGTTCGAGTCCCCGATGGATTTCCGCCGGAGATACGCGTCGATCGCGTCCGAGATTGTGACTTCTGCCATTGCTACTTATGCGCTCTCAATATGTCGCGTATCGTCCGGTGGGAACGGTTTTGCGTGCCACTGGGTAGTGCTCGTGCGGAGATCGATATGGGGTGTCCATCTCCAGTCATGCGTCCGTTCCCATAGTGGATGCGTCCACTAAATTTGTGTTTCGGTGTGGTGACTCTTTGCACCTTCCTCGAACGAGGCCAGTCGTACGAACCGATTTTCGTTATTCGCCTCGATAGGATTTTAACCACCATCTATTCATACATGTGCATATTGGGATGATAGAAAATAAATAATATATTGGGAATCTTATTAAATATAACTGAACGTATGGGTGATGGGCTATTTAGAACAGATACCTGGAGTTTGTCGAATATGGGATATGAAGTATGATTATCTAATAAATCATATTTCACAATACTATATGCTATTTATATAATATTCACTACAACATCTGGAGTGGGAGTTTATGAATTTCGTCGGTCGTCCATCCCGTTACGAACGAGTTATCACCGTTCTCCCCTCGAGAACAATATGTTAATTGCTACCAACAACATGAGGGAAAGAAGTAGCTATTACATTCATATATATGTAACGACGGTAGGACTTGCATCTAACACGGCCCCGCGGATGAATAAATCAAGAACGTATACAACTATAATAGTTACTATTTCGAGCGTGGTTTCGTCGTCACGTTTGCAATTGCGTTTCTATGGATGAACCCGCGCTAATCAGGAGCCCCGCGAAGTCCTCTTTCAGTCGCTTCCCGTTGACTCTACGGGCTGGCCCAGTTACTTCGAGTGCCCCCAGCGGTTTGTCATCCGGGTCGAGTACTGGGATCGCGATGCTGTTCTGTCCCGTTTTCCCGGCCTCGACCGAAAACGTGAGCCCCTGCTCGTGAGTGATCTTTGTCCGAGACGGGGTCCGCGTCTCTGGAAGATACTCCATGCTCGGGTCCCGTTTGATGATCGCGTGGCCAGCGGCGGTCTGGTACGGATCGATTGTCTTCCCGTCACGTTCGGTTTTGCTGTGTTGATTTTCTCCCGTGCGCGAATAGATGTAATATCCGGTGTCGCCTTCGACGACGATTGTGCTCACGTGTTCCCCGGTTACCTTCGCCAGGTTGTCGACCTCAGTTGTCGCGGGTTCGAACAGACGCTTTACCTCTCTGGCGGCAATCCCGAGGGTAAAACATCGTAATCCCAGAGAGTACTCGTACTCAGTTCGAGTCAAATACTGGAGGTTCGTCAGCGTCTGGAGGTGTTTGTGAACGGCGCTCTTGGCGAGTCCGATTTCGGTAGCGATCTGGGTGGTCGTCAGTGGGCCTTCTCTGCGAACGAGTTCGAGGATCTCAAAACTCGTCTCGGTCGCATTGATGGTGTACGATTCATCCGTCATCAGCAGGGGCTTCGCCTGCTACCGTCATAAATTTGTTCTCCTCTCGAGAACACCACTTCGAATCCCCGATCGTTCGCCTCTCGAGTCCATTTTTGTGAGGCTGTGAAGGCGTCACTCGACGTGTCTCCGGTTGGACCGACAACTACATGTGACGTGGTTAGTACCTTCAGAACGACTCACTTACCCATGACCGAAATCGTCGACTACGAGCTGTTCGAGGTCCCGCCACGCTGGTTGTTTTTGCGCGTCGAAACGGACACCGGTCTCGTCGGATGGGGCGAACCGGTCGTCGAAGGCCGCGCGAAAACCGTTCGGACGGCAGTCGAGGAACTGATGGACACGTACCTGTTGAACGAGAGCCCGTTCGCGATCGAAGACCACTGGCAAACGATGTATCGCGGCGGGTTCTACCGCGGCGGCCCGATATTAATGAGCGCGATCGCGGGAATCGATCAGGCACTGTGGGATATCAAGGGTAAACACTACGATGCCCCAGTTTACGAACTGCTCGGCGGTGCGACTCGAGACAAACATCGCGTCTACCAGTGGATCGGCGGCGACCGGCCGTCCGACGTCGGTCAGGCAGCGGCGGAAAAAGTCGACCAGGGCTTTACGGCCTTGAAGATGAACGCCACGTCCGAACTCGAGCATCTGGACGATCCCGCTTCGGTACAATCGGCCGTCGATCGGCTCCGAGAAGTTCGCGAACGGGTTGGCCCCGAAATCGACATCGGCGTCGACTTCCACGGCCGCGTCGCCAAACCGATGGCCAAACGACTCGTAAAGGCGCTCGAGCCTCACGAACCGATGTTCGTCGAAGAGCCCGTCCTCCCCGAACACAACGACGCACTTCCAGAAATCGCCTCGCACACGACGATCCCGATCGCGACCGGCGAACGAATGTTCTCTCGCTGGGATTTCAAGTCGGTGTTCGAGGACGGGGCCGTCGACCTGATTCAGCCCGATCTGTCCCACGCGGGTGGCATCACCGAGGTCAAAAAGATCGCCTCGATGGCAGAAGCGTACGACGTTGCGTTGGCCCCACACTGCCCCCTTGGACCGGTCGCCCTCGCGTCGTGCATGCAGGTCGATATGTGCACGCCGAACGCCCTCATTCAAGAACAGAGCCTCGACATTCACTACAACGAGACGAACGACGTGCTCGATTACCTCGAGGATAGCGACGTCTTCGAGTACGAACAGGGGTACGTGACGATTCCGGAGAAACCGGGGCTCGGGATCGAACTCGACGAATCGTACATTCGTGAGCAGTCCGAGAACGACGTCGACTGGCACAACCCCGTCTGGCGACACGATGATGGAAGCGTCGCCGAGTGGTAATCAGGCGACGGACGCTATGGCGTCACGACAATAAACGCCTACAGGTAATGAGACCGGTTTATTCGACCGTTTTCCATCACGATCTTCGGTCATCATCATAAACGTTAAGTGAGATTACTTCCATCTCCTATGTGTGCGAACTATGTCCAACAATGACACACATTCGCGACGACACGTGTTAAAGGGTGCAGGGGCTGCAGGGGCCGCAGGAATGCTCGGACTTGCAGGTTGTCTCACAGGGGGAGATGACGGTAACACAGTGGAGGTTCTTCACGCATGGACGGGGGGTGACGGACAAGAAGCCCAGGAAGCGCTGTTCGATGCGTTCACCGAAGAGTATCCGGATATGGACTTTGACCCCAACGCGATCGGTGGCGGGGGCAATCAGAGTCTCGACTCGACCGTCGCCACCAGACTCCAGAACAACAATCCGCCGAGTTCGTTCGCTGGCTGGCCGGGTGCGAACCTCGAGCGCTACGATAGTGCACTCGGTGATATCCAATCCGAGGTGTGGGACGAATCAGATTTCGAGGATGCCCACGTACAGGAGGCCGTGGAGGCCTGCCAGTACAACGACGGCTACTCAGCGGTACCACTCGGTTCCCACCGGATGAACGACCTCTTCTACAACGTCAGCGTCCTCGAGGAGGCCGGTGTCGATCCGGAATCGCTCGACGACGCCGACGCGCTGATCGATGCGCTGGATACGGTCCAATCCGAGACGGATGCGACGCCGCTGGGGATGTCACTCGAAGCGTGGGGTATTCTCCAGACCTGGGCCGTCGTGATGCTCAGTACGCAGGGATACGACGCCTACATTGACTTCATCAACGGCGATGGCGACGAGGACGCCGTCCGCAGTACCTTCGAAACGCTCGAGGAGATGCTGGCAAACTACATCAACAGCGACGCAGCATCCGTCGGATTCACCGAGGTCAATCAGGACATCATGAACGGCGATGCGGCGTTCATCCACGGCGGTAACTGGCTCGCGGGCGCGTACATCAGCGAAGAACTCACGTACGGCGAAGACTGGGGCGCGATCCGATTCCCGGGTACGGAAGATATGTACGGATTGCACATCGACTCGTTCATCTATCCCGGCGACAACCCGACCCCCGAGGACACCGCGACCTTCCTGCAGTTTATCGGCGGCGAAACGGCGCAGGTCGCGTTCAACCAGTACAAGGGTTCGATCCCGACTCGAACGGACGTCCCGACGGACGAGTTCAACCCCTACCTCACGGAGACGATCGAGGACTTCAACGAAGTCTCCGAAAAACCACCGACGCTCGCCCACGGTCTCGCGGTCGATCAGGCAACGCAGTCGGATCTCGAGGGTGTCCTCAACAACAACTTCGCAGATCCGTTCGACGTCGATGGTGCAACCGAAGGCTTCATGGATACCGTCTAACTGATATCTCTCATGAAACGTCTTGTAGCGTTTTTGCGTTCCATACGGGACAAGCGTCGCGTCGAGACGGACGGTGGAACGGTCACCGAGCGGTCGTCTACGAGACGCTGGCTGGATAGTGACTTCGTTCAGTCGATGCCGTTCTGGGGGCCGCCGCTCGTGCTCATGGGCTTTTTCGTCTACGCAGCGATCGGATGGAACTCCCTCCTCTCGCTGACTAACTACTCCGGATTTGGTGGTCCGGATTACTCTAATTTGACCCTGAGCAACTATCTGCGGATGCTCGAAGATCCCGCGATCTGGGAAGCGACCCGGAACACGCTTGTGTTGCTCGTCGTGTTTACGGTCGCTTGTCTAGCACTTGGACTCGTGCTGGCGATTCTACTCGATCGGGAGATCCGGTTCGGACGGTCGTTTCGGACGATCTATCTCCTTCCGTTTAGCCTCTCGTTCATCGTCACTGCCAAGTTCTGGCAGTGGATGTACAACGGCGACGATGGCATTATCAATCAGTTCTTTGGCCTGTTTGGATTTAGTCCCAACTGGCTGGCGGATCCACGGCTTGTGCTCGGAGCTGTTATCGTTGCACTAATCTGGCAATTTAGCGGGTATGCCATGGTGATCTACCTCGCCGCACTTCGGTCGATTCCGTCCGAACAGTACGAAGCAGCGAGGGTTGACGGGGCGGGGACATTACGCATGTACTGGCGCGTAATCGTCCCGCAGCTGAAACCTGCGATGGTCAGTGCAACGGTGACGCTGGTGCTTTTCGCATTGAAGGCGTTTGACTTCCTGTACGCGATCTTCGGCGGCTATCGGCCGAGACAGGGTGCAGACATCCTTGCGACAAAAATGATGCGTGAAGGATTCAACAGCAACGAGTGGGCATACAGTTCTGCGATCGGTCTCACGCTGTTCGTCCTGTCACTGGCCGTGATCGCACCCTACCTGTACACGGAGTACAAGCGAGGAAATCTATGAGCGAAGATACACTTTCAGCCGGGAGTCGTACCGACGACGAGGGTCTCTTCGATGAACTCGGGTTCAATCGAGTCGGCCTGTACGTGACGATTATCGGATTGGCGATCGTCTACCTGATTCCGATCCAGTCCGGATTGGTCACATCGATTAAAACGACCGATGCGTTGCTCAATACGCAGCCGTTCATCCCACCGGGACCTAGTGGGGCAACGCTCGAAAGCTGGAGGTTCGCGTTCGACGCTCTCGCACAGGGGATGGTAAACAGCCTCATCTTCACCGTTCCGGCGACGATCCTTTGTGCCATTTTCGGAAGCATGGCTGCCTACGGGTTGACCCTCGTCGATTGGCGGGGCCAGGTCGCGGTGTTCGTCCTGTTCATCGCGGGAATCTTCATTCCGTATCAGGCCGTCATTATTCCGCTGACGCAGTTTTGGTCCAACATCGCGATGCTCGATCACCGACTCGGGTTGTTGTTGACGCCGCGTTTCGCGACAATCTTGGAACTCATTATCACCCACACCGCTTACGGGATTCCGATCTGTACGTTGTTGTTCAGATCGCAGTACAAAACCATGTCTTGGGAGATGATCGAGGCTGCGAAACTCGACGGCGCATCGGTTTGGCGAATCTACAAGCGCATCGTCTTGCCGTTGTCGATACCGATGTTCGCAGTCGTCTTCATCTTCCAGTTCACGCAGATCTGGAACGAGTTCCTGTTCTCGTTGACGCTTATCGGGAGCATTAACGATCCAGCGGCCTCTGCAACGCTGATCCTTTCGGGTCTGGGTACGTCGCTCGAGGGTGTTGACTACCCACTTCGGATGGCAGGTGCGTTGCTTACGGCACTGCCGACGTTGGTCGTGTATCTCCTGTTCGCCGATGAGTTCGCGGAGGGAGTTCGCGTATGATCACTCGACAATTAACTATCTCCACAATGAGGTACTAATCATGGCTCAAACGAAACTCAACGACGTCACGAAAATATTCACGGAAGACGACGGGAACGAAATCGTTGCCGTCGACGATGTATCGATCGATATCGAGGACGGCGAGTTCCTCGTCCTCGTCGGCCCCTCCGGCTGTGGGAAATCTACGACGCTGCGAATGGTTGCCGGACTCGAGACGATCAGCTCCGGAGAAATCACCCTCGACGACCGCGTCATAAACGACACGCCCGCCAAAGACCGGGACATCGCGATGGTGTTCCAGTCGTACGCGCTCTACCCGCACATGACCGTGGGAGAGAACATGTCGTTCGGCCTCGAGGAGTCGACTGACCTCGAAGACGACGAGATTAGCGAACGCGTCGAAGAGACGGCTACAATGATGGGGATCGAGGAATTGCTGGATCGAAAACCCGGCGAACTCTCGGGCGGGCAACAACAGCGTGTTGCACTTGGTCGGGCGATCGTTCGTGATCCTGCGGTCTTCCTCATGGACGAACCACTGTCCAATCTGGACGCGAAGCTTCGGGCGGAAATGCGCACGGAGCTTCAGCGATTACAGGAGGAACTCGATACGACGACGGTGTACGTGACCCACGATCAGACCGAAGCGATGACGATGGGCGATCGGGTTGCGATTCTCAACGACGGCACCCTCCAGCAGATCGGCACGCCGCTCAATTGCTATCACCGACCGGCGAATCTGTTCGTCGCCGGCTTCGTCGGAGAGCCGTCGATGAATTTCATCGATATGGAACGTCACGATGAGGCGGGCACTACCGTGCTGCACGCCGATCTGTTCGAGTACCCGATTTCGGACGAACTCGCGACGGAACTCGGTGACTCGTCCGATCTCGTACTCGGAATCCGACCGGAAGATATCGAAATCAGCACCGATTCACCATCGGGCGAGCACGACATTGAGGCCACGATCGATGTCATCGAGCCGATGGGTGACGAGAATATCGTCTACCTGCAGTTCGAAAACGACGATACCTCCCTCGAGCGGGAATCGATCATCGCGACGGTCGGTGGCATGCGCCAGTTCGAGAGCGGTCAAACGGTGACCGCACACATCCCCGAAGGAGCGATTCACATCTTCGATGGGTCGACTGGTGAAGCGCTACACAATCGGCGTCTCGAGCCGGCCGAGTCCCAGACGCCACAACTCTAATCTGGGCCGGTTGTCGACGGTTTTCTTTTCGGTCAGGCGCTCGATTCCGTTTGTGACTGAACGTTCGGCGACGGAGAGTCACTTGCTCGTCGTTGCTCGGCGGTAGCCGGTGTGGATGACACGACTGCCCACGAGCAAGAGATACGCTCCGAACAGTGCCGAGAGCAAGCCGGCGATGTCGCCCGAGCCGAGCGTGGTCGTTATCGGGATGAGTCCGATTCCGAAGAGGGTAAACCCGGTTATCAACCCGGTGGCGTAAGACAGTTCGCCGAGGGCGGGAAACACCTGCTCTCGGTCGATCGCGGCGCGAACGCCATCGGTCGTGGCCGCTGCGAGTGCTGCTGGGAGCGCGTAGGCGCTCGTCAGAAAGAAGAACAACGCCGCAGTTGAACTGATCAGAAACACCGCTGGCACGCCGTTGCTCGCGTCCCCTCCGGTTTCAACGAACGATAGCACAGTCGTCACCATCACGACGGTAGGTACCACGAGATATCCGATGGCGATTCCAAGCGATTTGATACCCGCACCGAGCGCCGATCTCACATCGATGGGTGGTGGTGATTGGCTGTCGTCGATGAGCACCTGCGACAAGTACCCCACTAACAGGACGATACCGGCCATCGTTACGGTTCCGGGCACTACGGCAACTATCGACGGAACGAACTCCGCGGTATATCGATAGCCGACCGCGACGGCAACGACGATTCCTGCGACAGTGAGCGAATCCGCTCCCCTGGTCGGGTATCTGAGTGCGTCTATGAGCATGAACGGTTCCTCCCAGTGTGTAATCGACGATGTCGATCGCACTCCATGTCCTTCCCTTCGCAGGGATCCGCAGATACTGCCGTGTTCATAGTAGGTGGTCTATTCTATCGGAGTAAGTGTGCTGTGGTTATCGTTACTTCGTCTACCGTCTCGAGAGAACGGATCATCGGACTCGAGTCGCCGATCCGAGATGCCAGGAGCTCTGGCCGCCAACATACGATTGCATCCCGTACAGGACGGATCTGGCATTTTATATCGCGCCATAAAGTTTATAAATACGCATATTGCCCGTATAGGCTCTCGAGCGTCGGTATACAGCCGTCTCGAGTGATCACACTTCCACTGCACTAAAGGGCGATTTAGTGCAGTAGATTTGCCGCCCCCGCTACAGTCCCCCGACTGTGTGAATCGATTTTTGAAAATCCAACCGATAGCCGGTAGAAGACTTCAACTCGCTCGAGAAAACTCCGGTCGTATCCGCCGGTCTCCATGCCGGTTCAGGTATCGATGTACTGATTCTCCCACTCCCGACGTGCTTCGATCTCCCGGCGCCCGCGCCGAGTGGTCGAGTAGAAATTCGTTCGCTGGTCGAGTTCTCCTTTCTCGACCAGTCCCTTCTCGACGAGGGTGTCCAGATTCGGATACAATCGTCCGTGGTGAATCTCTTTTTCGTAGTATTCCTCGAGTTCGTCTTTGATCGCGAGACCGTGTGGCTCGTCCAGTCCTTCGATTACTAGCAGCAGGTCGCGTTGGAATCCAGTCAGATCGTACATTCATTGAAATGATTCAACCCAATAATCATAAATTCGTTGTTTTACGATTACGGCAGATCACCGTGACTTCATTCACGTTTCGGCTGAAAGAGACCGTGTGATCCAGATTTTAGGTCGGTTGTACAGATGAGAGAATACGATGAAATTGACACGATTTGATCTCGCTGCACCCTCTGCCCGGTCGAAAACGCCCGCGTATCGGATTAACAGGTCTATAAGTGGTCCACCTGCGTTCGCGACCGGCGTTTTGACGGTTGCAGTTGTTTTGTCTGGCCAATGCAGCGATCGCGTTCAACCCGAACTAACCCGCTTTTCGGCACCGTTAAGTACCGATTGGCACATTACTTACATATGATGGTCGAAGCACGGGACAAATTAGCCGAAAAAATCGCGGGGGAGATCGCGTTGAGCGAGGATCCCGGTGCCACGCTCCGGAAGTGGCGAACGGACTTCGAAATCGCACAGAACGACCTCGCTGCCGAACTCGACGTTTCTGTTTCGGTGATCTCCGATTACGAAACCGGTCGCCGGGAAAACCCCGGAAGCGGAACGATTCGACGCACCGTCAACGCGTTGCTCGATATCGACGAGTACCGCGGCGGTGCTCACATCCGACAGCACACTCGAGCGCTCTCAGCGGGCGTCGATAGCGGCATCATTTTGGACCTTCACGAGTACCGCGCGAACGTATCACTCGAGCAGTGTTACGAAAACATCGAGGCGACGGAGCTCGCAACCGGGGACCGTACCACTGTCGCCGGCCACACCGTCGTCGACAGCGTCGAAGCGATCCGGCATCTCTCGAGTAGCGAATTTTACAACCTCTACGGACAGAGTACCAACCGAGCACTGGTCTTTACGAACAACACGTCGGGGAAGGGGGCACTCATCGCGCTTCGAGTGATAAACCCGACGCCGAACGCCGTCGTTCTTCACGGCATTACTGAGGATGAACTGTGGGAGTTCGCACCAGAACTCGCTCGAGTTGAAAACATTTCCCTCGCGGTGACGACGATCGACATCGACTTGCTCCTCGAACGACTCCGCGAAGCACCGTAGCGAGTCCAGGTTCTTTTTGGCCAGCGCCGTCGCCCGTGAAACGCACTTCCGTCTGATCACGCACGAACTGTCCGTTCGTACAGCCGCTAATGTAATCCGCTTACAATTCCGTATGACCCCACCGATCACACGACGCGTTACACACGTATCTGTGTAACGCAACCCTGATCGACGGATCGTCAGTGCGCCACTCTCCCAGCGAAAACAGTCGGAGCGTCTATATCTCGGTCACGTAATGATGCGACTCTGGAAGCGGTTCGGCGTCCTCCGGTAGCAACGCGACGACGAGGCAGTCGACGTACTCCTCGAAGTATTCGACGACCGATGCGATGCGATCCGAATCGATCGCCTCGAGCGAGTCGAGCAACATGAACGGGACGACCTCGTAGACGTTGTGGACCAGGTATCCGGCGAGTGCGAAGACCAGCCCCGTCACCTCTCGTTCGCTTTCAGAGAGATGTGAAATCGTATCCTCGTAGGTGGCTCCGTCGTCTGTCGTTCGGACGACGTGGAGATCGAAGGCTGTTTTCGACACGGTACGTCTGCCCTCTCGGACACTCGTCTCTCGGCGTTCGATCCAGATCCGATCGATGTTACCGTACTCGAGAACCGCGAGGATCGACTCCATGTGGTCGTTGAACGCGTCGATCGCGTCCGCCTCGATTCGGTCGACGCGTGTTCGCAGATCTGTCAGTTCATCTTCAATTTCAGCGCGTCGATCGCCGAGTTCGTCCCGATCCTCAATCGTCGATTCGAGCTCTTCGATCCGTTCGTCGACGTTCGCTCGATCCGATTCGAGCTCCTCGAGTTCGAGTTCGACTCGGTTTAGCTCCCGATGGGTTTCGAGAACGTCGCTGTAATCCGTGTCTTCGAACGATTCTGCATCCGCCTCGAGTTTCTCGACGCGCTCGGCAAGCCGCTCGCGCTCCGATTCGAGAGAGTCGATCTGTTCTTCTCGCATCTCGATCTCGTCTTCGATCGACGAGCGCTTGCGTTTGAGTCGGCTCCGTCGCTGTGCGGTTTCTTTTATTGCCGACTTTTGTCGAGATAGCTCGTCGATCTTGTTCTGGACGTCGTTTCGTTCGGTGAGGGTTTCTTGATGGAGTGATTGCAGCCGCTCGAGGGTCGATTCGATGCGGTCACGCTCGACGTTCGAGCCGCACGTCCAGCAGACGATTTCGTCCGATGCCTCGACCAGTTGGTCGGTTAGCTCTGCCGAGTCGTCGTGGGCCGAGAGCTCTCCCTCGAGGTCGATTCCGTCTCCCGAGAGCCGGGTTTCGTTGAACTGGATGACGTTCTGCAGCTCGGTCAGTTTGGAATCGAGCGACCGTTTTCGCTCGCGCAGTTCCGAAATACGACCGTCTAATCGATCCGGCGACTCCGCGTTCTCCGCGGTGTGTTCGTCGATTTCCTCCTCGAGTTCGTCTCGCTCACGTTTGAGTTCTTGAAGGCTTTCACGTTCGGTTTCTAAGTCGTACTCGACGGATTCGAACTCCTTACGTGCGCTTCGAAGCTCCGAAAAGGCGGTTTCTAACTCCGCTTTTCTCGTTCGGCTTTCGTCGACGTTGATCTCGTGTTCTTCGAGTTCGGTCTCGAGTTCGTCGATCTGATCGGAGACGCGGTCGATCTCTTCGTCTATCGAGACCCGTTCGGCCTCGAGGTCGGGCAGTTCGTCCTCGAGGCGTTCGAGTTCGCTAATCCGCTCGTCGAGTTCTCGTTTTTCGGTCTCGAGGGCACTAATTTCGGCCTCGATCTCGTCGGTATCGATCGGTCGCATGATGATCTCGCGTAGGTCGTCACCGCGACCCACTGCTCGTCTCGCCTCGTTGGATTCTAATAGAAACGCAAAGAGATCGGCGAGTTCGGGGTCCTCGAGGTACGGGTCGCCGTCGAAGGAGACCGTTCCGTTCTGACGGTAGAGTGATCGGGTGAACTGGTCGTCCGCGAAGGTCAACTCGACCGCCCCCGAATTTGCATCGCCTTTCAACGACGACTGTTCACTCCCGAGAGCCGCCATAATCGCCTGGAGGAACGACGTTCGGTTAGTCGCGTTCCGTCCCGTGAGGACGTTGACGCCGGGATGTAGCGTGACGGCTGTTTCGTCGATCCCCCCGATATTTTCGGCAGTAAGATCGATAGCCGATTCGAGTGACTTCGCTGTTGACATTGAACGCTGATTTGTGTTCCCTGTATAAATAACCACCACCAGCGGAGGGTGTTGTCAGAACGAATTGTCCGGAATCGCTTACGCAGAACACTCACAGCCGCCGGAATCGATGAGTTCGTCGACGGTGTATGTCGTCCCACAGTGTTCACAGACGACGGTCACCGATACGAGCACGTCGTATTTTCGCTCGGTAAGCAATCCAGCGCGAACCAGTTCTTCGATCGTCGAATCGGTGACGACTTGCGTTCGGCTTGCCAACCGTTGAATCGTTTCTTTCTTGCGCTCACGCCGAGATTCGTCGTCGTCGTTTTTCGGGAGTTCGGCTTCCCGAACTGTCGTTAGATACGTATGAATCGCCTGATGGGTGACGAAATCCGATCGGACGGCGTCGATATCGACCCCGGTCCGCTCGAGCGATCGGCGCTTTCGGATCCGTTCTGAGGATGTCGCGTCGTCGTCTGTCAAAATTTCGTAGGTGTTTTCGACGTCCCGGGGGGTGGGGGTCCCGCCGGCGTCACGTAGGGCTTCCTGAAGAACAGCGATATTAAAATCCGTCGCGAGATCACGGAGACTCGTTCGATTCCCACCGTCGCCGAGCCACTCGGCCTCGAGTCGGGCACCCCACTCGTCGAGATCGTAGGTGTCGATCACTCGTTCGACTTTCGTTCGTCGACGACTATCCGACTCTCCTGTCATACCGTCTTCATCGTATCGGCGTGATACAAATGTTCCGGATGTAATCGTCCGGCTTGCAGTCGCTGCGCATCGTGTACTCGGCCGCGGGTGTGTCGTGTACTCTGCCGCGGATACGTTTACGACTGAAGGGGTGATCGGGCTTTCACCAACGGTCATATTCCAATATGTGGTTATGAATCATAATATGTCGACATTCGGAATGTCTATTGCCAGAATTTGATTACAATTATATGGGCGTAATGGTTTTCCGAGCCCGATTCCGGTCTGCCCCAGGTGCACACTCGAGTTATCCGACTTCGATGCAGGTTTCAAGTGATCCGTGGCCGCTCGACTGTGTGTAAAATCGTCGGACCAACGAGCGTCTCGAATTCGTCCCACCGACCGGACGGACATTTCCTCGAGTTGCGTACTTCGTGGCACTACCGAGCGACGAGAACGGTCACTGCTTCGAGTGAGTGCGTGCATTCGAGACCCCGATAGTTTACTATCTTCACGGTCGTTGATGGGATATGGAACTCACGAACGAACAACTGCTCATCAGAGACACCGTCCGCGATTTCGTCGAATCGGAGGTCATCGAGGGGGTCTCGGAGGCGGACCGCGACCAGCGGTTTCCCGAATCCGTCTGGGACGGTCTGGCGGAACTCGATCTGACCGGGCTGACCGTGCCGGCGGAGTACGGCGGGATCGACGTCGATCAACTCACCTACAGCATCGTCAACGAAGAACTCGCCGCAGGTCATCTCGCGGTCGCGACGGCTCTGTCCGTTCACTGCCTCGCGACCTCATGCATCCGCACGTTCGGGTCGGAGTCGCACAAAGAGCGGTGGCTCCCGGAAATGGCCGACGGCCGCCCAGTCGGTGCATTCGCGTTGTCCGAACCCCACGCCGGTTCGAACCCCGCAGCGATGACGACGGAGGCCAGACTCGAGCGACAGGTCGGCACCGACGGGGGCGACGAGTACGTTATCAACGGCACGAAACAGTGGATCACGAACGGCGAGCGCTGTGGCGTCATCGTGCTGTTCGCGAAGACCGATCGAGACGATCCGGAGACGATCACCCAGTTTCTCGTGCCGAAAGGGACGGACGGACTCACGGTCGGCAAGAAAGAGGACAAACTCGGCCTTCGTGCGAGCGATACGACGACGCTGCTCTTCGAAGACGTCCGTATCCCTGCAGAAAACCGTCTCACGGACGTCGGCGACGGATTACAAGCCGCCTTCTCGATTCTCACCGGTGGCCGTATCGCGATCGCTAGTCAAGCCGTCGGCGTCGCACGGGCCGCCCTCGAGGACGCTATCGCGTACGCGAACGAGCGCGAACAGTTCGGCGAGCCGATCATCGAACACCAGGCGATCGGCCAAAAACTCGCAGACATGCAGACGAACGTCCAGGTTGCCCGATTGCTCGCTCGAGACGCCGCGCGAAAGAACGAGGACGGCGTCGACTCGATGGCCGCGAGTATGGCGAAGTATTTCGCGAGCGAGACGGCGGTCGACGTCGCCGGCGAGGCGATTCAGGTCCACGGGGGGTACGGCTACACGACGGACTTCGATGTCGAGCGCTACTACCGGGACGCGAAGATAACCACGATCTACGAGGGGACCTCCGAGATTCAAAAGAAGATCATCGCTCGCCACTTGAAAAACTGAACGCATCGGGCGAGCACAGCGTACAGTTCTCGCCCGGGCGGCCGCCATCTCTTAAATGTAACTAACCGAGAACAAGAGTTTAGCGTGTCGGTATCATCACGTACGACCATGTACGATAGGGACGACCTCGAGGCGATTCGCCAACAGCGCGAACGATGGGAGAACGCCACCCTCGAGCGATCACTCGAAGGTGGCGAACGAAAGGACCGGTTCGCCACGGTGTCGAATCACGAGGTCGATCGCCTGTACACGCCCGAGGACGTCGCGGACACGGACTACGAGTCGGATCTCGGATTTCCGGGCGAACCGCCGTATACGCGCGGCCCCTACCCGACGATGTACCGCGGTCGAACGTGGACGATGCGCCAGTTCGCCGGCTTCGGGACCGCAGAAGAGACGAACGAGCGGTTCCGGTACCTGATAGATCAGGGACAGACCGGCCTGTCGGTCGCGTTCGACATGCCGACGCTGATGGGAATCGATTCGGACGATCCGATGAGCGAGGGCGAGGTCGGCAAAGAGGGTGTCGCCGTCGACACCTTGGCTGATTTCGAAATCCTCTTCGACGGGATCGATATCAGCGAGATTTCGACATCGTTTACGATCAACCCCTCCGCTGCGGTCATCTACGCGATGTACGTGGCGCTTGCCGATCGTCAGGGCGTTCCGCGCTCGGAACTCCGCGGAACGCTCCAGAACGACATGTTCAAAGAATTCATCGCACAGAAGGAGTGGGTGATTCCGCCCGAACCCTCGCTTTCGGTCGTCACCGATACGATCGAGTTCGCCGTCGACGAAACGCCCGCCTTCCATCCCGTCTCGATTTCGGGCTATCACATTCGGGAGGCGGGGTCGACGGCAGCCCAGGAGGCCGCGTTCACGTTGGCTGACGGCTTCGCCTACGTCGAGGACTGTCTCGAGCGGGGCCTGGATATCGACGAGTTCGCTCCGCTGCTTTCGTTTTTCTTCAATTCGCACAACTCGATCTTCGAGGAGGTCGCCAAGTTCCGCGCGTCGCGTCGGTTGTACGCGCGCGTGATGGAAGACTGGTACGACGCCGAGAAGGCCGAATCGAAACGTCTGAAGTTTCACACCCAGACCGCCGGTCAATCGCTGACGGCCCAACAGCCGCTCAACAACATCGTCCGGGTGACAATTCAGGCGCTCGCCGGCGTTCTCGGGGGGACCCAGTCGCTGCACACGAACAGTTTCGACGAGGCGCTCGCGTTGCCCAGCGAGGAGGCGGTTCGCGTCGCACTCCGAACCCAACAGATTATCGCCGAGGAATCCGGTGCCGCGGACATCGTCGATCCCATGGGCGGTAGCTTCGCGATCGAAACGCTGACCAACGAGATGGACGCCGCGATCATGGCCTACCTCGAGGAGATCAAAGACATCGGCGACGGGTCGGTACGGGACGGAATCCTGCAGGGGATCGAGGAGGGGTACTTCCACCGGGAGATTCAAGAATCGAGTTACGAGTACCAACAGCGGGTCGAACGCGGCGAGGAGGTCGTCGTCGGCGTCAACGAGTACACGATCGAGGAGGATACTTCGCCGGAGATCCTTCAGATCGACGAGACGTCCCGCGATCGACAGCTCGAGCGACTCGAGCGCGTCAAAGCCGAGCGCGATGACGACGAGGTCGAGGCGGCGCTCGAAGAACTCTCGCGTCGCCTCGAAGCGGACGAGAACGTCATGCCACCGATAGTCGATGCGGTGAAGGCGTACGCGACGATGGGTGAGATCATGCAGGTCTTCGAACAGCAGTACGGCTCCTACCAGGAGGCGGTGAGTCTCGCCTGAGTTCGCTCGCGGGGGGCTGATTCCCGGCGGTGGTTCCAGTCGCCGGTTCCACCAGAATTATCATTGACGTTCACAACGATTACGGTATGGACGCCGTCAAAGTCACGGAACACGGTGGCACGGAGGAACTCGAGTACGGATCGGTTCCCGATCCGGACCCCGCACCCGATGAGGTACTGGTCGACATCAAAGCAGGTGCGCTCAATCATCTCGACGTCTGGGTGCGCCGCGGACTACCCGGACTCGACCTCGAACTCCCGCACGTGACGGGAAGCGACGGGGCTGGCGTCGTCGAACGCGTGGGCGAGGACGTGACCCAGTACGAAGTCGGTGATCGCGTCGCGCTTTCGGCCGGCGTCTCCTGTGGCGAGTGCGAATTCTGTCGCGACGGGGAGGCGTCGCTCTGCGAGACGTTTCACATCATCGGCGAACACGTGCCGGGCGTTCACAGCGAGTACGCCGCGATTCCGGCCGAAAACCTCATTCCGGTTCCGGATCACGTCGACTGGGAGACTGCCGGCTCGTCTTCGCTCGTTTTCCAGACGGCCTGGCGCATGCTGATCGACCGCGCCGAACTCTCCGCGGGCGAACGCGTCCTCGTTTTGGGCGCAAGCGGCGGCGTCGGCCACGCTGCCCTCCAGATCGCAGACTATGCCGGCGCGGAGATCTACGCGACCGGGAGCAGCGAGCAGAAACTCGAGTACGCACGCGAGCACGGGGCGGATCACGTCTGTAACTACGAGGAGGAAGACTTCGCCGATTGGATCCTCGAGGAAACCGACGGTCGCGGCGTCGACGTCGTCGTCGAACACGTCGGCGAACCGACCTGGCGCGACTCGATCAAGAGCCTGGCAAAAGGCGGTCGGCTGGTAACCTGCGGGGGCACTGCAGGCGGTGCCCCGGAAACGGATATCCAGCGCATTTTCTGGAATCAATTGAACATACTGGGCTCGACGATGGCGACACCCGGCGAAGTCGACGACGTGATGGAACTCGTCTGGGACGGCACCTTCGAGCCGGCGATTCGAGACGTGCTCCCGATGAGCGAGGCCGCTCGAGCCCACGAAATGCTACAGAATCGGGAAGGCTTTGGCAAAGTGGTCGTCAAACCGGACAGCGAGATGGACTGACGGCCAGCCTGGGGAATGTCGGAATTCGATGACCTATTTCAGCCCGGACTTCAGTCACGAACTCTCTACTGAAGGGGCTCGCGTTCGAAAAGAATTACCTGACGGCACAGGGTTCATTAAACGACACTACAGCGTTCACTAGTCATCTGTCGTCGGTTGATCTGGGTTATGGTCATTGTCCTACTTGCATATATTGATGGACATATGATCAATCACCGCGATAATTATAGAAAATAGTAAACAATCCGCGAACACTCCCGTATATTGTGGGGAGTTATATACGCGACTTTCTCGTCGGACACGATGTGACACCTAAACACGATGATTTTCATCTTGGCAAAAATTTGTATCAAGATCGTCGCGAAATTTCGGGTGAAGAATATGAACTACTCACAGGTGACTGGACAGCAGAGTCGTCGAACTATACCCTCACATATGCGCCCTAAGACGCCCTCTATCGGTTTAAAAAATCTGATGATTCTGGTAATATGTCTGGTAAAAGTATATTAATTGATATTCAATATTATATCAGGACAATTGACATCTATCTTCGAGACGATGTTCCTTCGTTGGGCGGATGTTCTTCGTAGCGGATCGCCGTCGTTGCGGTGCGATTCTATCTCTGTAGGCGTTTCACGGACCGTCCGATCAACACGGGTTCTTCAGCGTCGTCGCGATAACCTCGGCGAGTTCCTCGATCGAGGCCACGACGCTTCGCTCGTGTGGCTCCAGCTGTCGGTACTCCTCGTTCGCGTCGAACTCGAGGAAACTCGAGCGAGCGACTCGAGCGTCTTCGAACAGCGACGGGCAGTCCGCGATCGAAATCCCCATCGACGGTAGATCCCCGGAAGCTCCGCCTAGATCCCCAGTATTGTTGGGATCAATGCCCATCGGAACCGTACCGAGTGGTTCGACGTCGATCGACTCGAGGGTGTCCCGGATATCTTCGAAATCGGTCGTCACGGCCTCGAGGTCGGTACCCGACTCGTAGGGGATCAGCACGTTCTGTGCGGCGTACACGCCGTTGTAGGCGTGTTGGTTGGTCTCCGATCTCGCGTCGATCAGGATAATGTCGTATTCATAGAATACTTTGGAATCCGAGAGAACGCGGTGAAGCTGCTCCGATTTGGGGTACTCGTAGTTTCTGCTCGAGGAGGAAATTTCGGCGAGCTTCGCGTTCTGTTTGAGCGTATTCTCGAGGTCGGCGAGGTGTTCGTGCGTCGGGACGATATCGACGCCCGGTTCTGCGCTCCGGATGAGTTGCTCGAACGGATCGTCGTTCTCTTCGATGAGATGGGAGACGACGTTTTCGTCACCTTCGTCGCCGGGCTCGAGCCCGAAGTACTCCGTCAGCCCGTCGCCCGGCGGTGTGAAATCGACGACGAGAACCCGGTCGTCGCGTTCGGCGTGCGCTCGAGCGAGACTCGCGATAATACCGCTCGTGTGAGGCCCACGTTCGCTGGACCAGACGGCGTAGGTGTACATATACTTGAGTAGACGGCTCGGTACTCAAAAACGCTGTCCAATTCGGAACCGCTGAAGTGAGCCGAGATCACTCCGATACCGGCGGCGTGACCACGGACTCACTCCGATATCGGCGGTGTGGTTTCGGGTGGTCGGCGGTGTTCCGTCGCCTGTTCGAACGAGTAGGCCAGTTCGAGCAGCGTCGGTTCGTCGAACGGTCGTCCGAGCAGTTCGAGCCCGACCGGCAGGCCGTCGTCGGTGAACCCCGCCGGGACGGAGACGGCACTACAGAGCGATTGCGAGGCGACGATCGTGTTCGTCGCGAACGTCATCGTTTCGTACTTTCCGTCCCGGATCTCCTCGGCCGTCGGGGGTACGACCTGGACGTCCGGATAGATGATCGCGTCGAGGTCATGGGCAGCGAAGACGTTTAGAATGTCCTGTTGAAAGTCGTGCTGGGCGTTTCGGCGTTTCCAGTACTCGAGGTGGTCCGAGAGGTCGTCCGGCCCGTCTTCGGCGAAGCCGATAAACAGGTCGAGCAGTTCGTGGTACTGCCCGTTTTCGTACAGTTCGTCGACGGAGTCGGCCGGTCCGTCTCGTTCGGCGAGAAAATCGTTGAGGTCCCGTTTGGACTGGAGGATGTACAACATCGTCTCGCCGAGGTACTCCTCGAGTCGGGGGATTTCCACCGGATCGACGATTTCTGCACCGACGTTTCCGATCCTCGTGATAGCGCTGTCAGTCACCTCGTTGACCGGCGCAGCGTCGGGATTATCGTCGTCGCCGAACCCGTCTCGAAGGACGCCGACTCGAGCGCCGTCTAACCCGTCGGCGCGGAGCGCGTTCGTGTACGATCCCTCCGTTTTGACGAGTTCGGTGTTTCCCGTCAGTTCGTCGCGCTCGTCGTAGTCAACGAGCACGTCGAGCATCTTGGCCGCGTCGCGGATCGTGCGTGTCATCGGACCGGCGGTGTCCTGCTGGGAGACCAGCGGACTTACCCCGGCGCGGCTGATCAGCCCCGGCGTTACGCGAACGCCCACGAGGTTGTCGAAGGACGCGGGGACGCGAATCGAGCCGCCACAGTCCGTTCCGATGCCGACGGTCGCCAGGTTCGCAGCGACGGCTGCGCCGGTCCCGCTGCTCGAGCCGCCCGGGTCGCGCGCCGGGTCGTAGGGATTTTTCGTCCGGCCCGTCAGCGAGGAGAAGCCGAACCACGACGTGGCCCAGTCGGGCATGGTCGTTTTCGCCAGAATAATCGCCCCAGCGTCCTGCAGGCGCTGGGTTACGCCCGATTCCGTTTCCGGGTAATATTCCTCGAACGCTTCCGAGCCGTACGACGTCGGGAGATCAGTCGTTTCGACGTGGTCTTTGACGACTACCGGAATGCCGTGCAACGGGCCGATGAACGCCCCCGATTCGTCGAACTTGGTGTCGAGTTCAGCTGCTCGATCCGCCGCGTTTTCGTTGTGCGTGACGATCGCATTGAGTTCCGGACCGTTTCGGTCGTAGCTCTCGATGCGTTCTTCGTACCGCTCGACGAGTTCCTCGCTGGTGAGCGTTCCCGCCTCGAAGGCTCGATGGAGCTGCCCGATCGTCGCTTCCTCGATGGAACGTGTTGTGTTGCCCATGTACGTGGTAGGCTTCCGAGAGCGATAGCTCTGAGGCCGTCACAGGCATGTTATCCGGGTTGAATCGCCGGACAGTATCGGGAACGGTTTTCTCGATAGATTCGCTCGAGGAGTCATCGTGGAAGAACTGATCATCGGCGCTTTTGATGAGTACCCGGACTCACTACCGATTTATCGTCACCAGTATCTCCCAAGAGATACATCGAAGACCGCAAATATAGTCACAACTTATGTATCTGTATTGTCTCACTATCAACGTAATATGGGAGAGGACTCTAATCGAGTCTTACCCGATAAAATCGAAATAATTGGTTTGGTCGTCTGTGCAGGGATATTCCTCGCAGTAGCTGTACGATCTATCGACAACCCAATCAGTGCGCGTGGAGTGGGTCAGGGCGTCGGCATCAGTGCAACCTTTCTGTTATTCGTCTTGTTGCTGTACGCCAAGTCGACGACAAATCTGGTACTCCCCGACCGATGGTTGGGAACGAGTTTACTGCTCATTGGGACCGTCGTTACTCTATCGGCAGCTCTTGTTAACTGGCCAATTGGTAGTGGGTTCGTATTTGGTTTCGGTCCAGTCGTGGTCATAATTTTCCTCTGGTCGTTCGTCTTCCTCATCCGTTCGAAATTCGCCTGATTCTCCTGTCCCTCCAACGGAAGAACAGTGAAACGGTGCTGTTGGGGATACATTCCGAAACCCCTCCCAAATTGTGTGGCTGTGCAACATCGGGGCTATCACGAACAAAACGACAGTAGCACCCTGTCCCTCATCTCGCGGTTGCGAAGACTCGATCAGGGCGATCACAGGATACCCTTGTGCGCGTCATCTCCGTCGATGAACGACTGAGACTCTCCGCCGTCTTCACTAGTTCCGTCGTTTGCAAGCACTATCACCTTCAGTATTTAACCTGACATCTCCTGTATGGTAGTCGCCTCAGCAATCGTGTTCGTCGTCAGTCTCCTGATCGGCGCGGTCGGGATTTACGTCGGTGCTCGAGTGATCGTTGGCGTAGGCGATTACGATCACGCGATCGTGACGGCGTTGATCGGCTCGATCGTCTGGAGCGTCGTGGGGTACGTGGTCGGCTGGATTCCGCTCTTGGGTCCGTTGTTGGCGCTGTTCGCGTACATCGCCGTGATCAAATTCCGGTATCCGGGCGAGTGGACCGCCGCGGCGATGATCGGACTGGTGGCCTGGGTTATCGTCCTGGTCGTGCTCTACGCACTCGCTGCGATCGGCGTAACCGGATTCGAAGCAGTCGGCGTTCCCGGCTTCCTGAGTTGATCGAGACGCGCTCGCGAGCGAGAGTTATGCGTCCTAGCCGCCCCGCCCACCCACCATCAGTCGTCAGCGGGGGCCGCGTCAGGCCGATAACTTCGACTGATGGCCTTCCACTTGCCGGTCGAGAACCGGTAGTAGTTGATCAGGGCCGGCGTGAGCGTCTCGGCGAAGAAAGTGAGACAGAGACCGGTGAGCCCCAGCGCCGGTATCGTCCCGCCCGAGATGGTGAGCTCGAGGATCGGAATCGGACCGATATTCGGAATCGTGACGGCCGTCGCGCCGAGGTAGGCGACCGGAATCGATAGCCCGAACATCCCGAGCAGTTGGCTGTAGAACGGCCATCGCGTGTCTCCGCTGCCGTTGAGCGCGCCCGCAGCCGCGGTGTGGACGCCCTTGAAGACGATCGCCCCGCAGGCCGCTCGGATGAGCGCGACCGCTGTCGGCACTGACAGCTCGCTCGGATCGTCGGTAAACGCCAGCGTGATCGGCTCTGCGAGCACGAAGACGATCACCGCAGCGACCAGATAGACCGCCGCGGAGAAGTAGACGATCTCTCGGCCGTACTGCTCTGCGGTGTGCTCGTCGCCCGTTCCGAGGTGCTGGCCGACCAGACTCGAGGCGGCCAGTCCGAAACCCCAGCCGGGCGTGTTCATCAGCCCCCAGATCCGGCGGGCGATGACGTAGGCGGCGACAGTGTCCTGTCCGAAGATGTCGACGATGGCGAGCATCGGGAACTCGGCGATGGTCCAGACGAGTTTCGATCCCAACACGGGGAGGCCGATGGTCGTCAGGTCCCAAATTGTCTCGCCGTCGAGGTAGGTCCCGACGGGGCTGATGCTGACGTCGAACGAACCGAGTCCCGGAAGCCGCCCCGCGATTAACCCGATTCCGAACACGCTCGTTACGACAACGTTCGCGAGGACGGTTCCGAGCGCTGCACCGACGACGCCCATGTCGAAACCGAAGATGAGCACCGAGTTGAGGACGATATTCGCGACCGCTCCACCCGCGCGGACGACCATCGGCGTCCACGAATCGTCCATCCCGACGAACGTCCGGCTACCGATCAGATTTAGCCCGGCGAAGGGGATTCCCAACGCGACGATCTGGAGGTAGTTCGCCCCGTGCTCGACCGCCTCCTGATTGTCGCTGATCAGCGAAATGAGTTCGACGGGGAACGCCCAGAACACGGCCGCGACCGGTACCGTTACCGCCAGCACGCAGACGACGCTCGAGCGGACCGCCTGCCCCATCTGATCGAAGCGCTCGGCACCGTAGCGCTGTGAGACCAGGGCGATCGTTCCGCCCGCGACGCCGCCGCCGAGTGCGAACGCGAGTCCCCAGTACGGTGCGGCGAAACCGACGCCGGCGATGGCACCCGACCCGACCGCAACGCCGACCATCGCGACGTCGACGGCGTTTTTCGACATCCGTGCGAGCCCGGTCACGATCCGTGGCCAGGCGAGGTCGGCCGTCCGGCGCGCCCGCTCGCGGTCGATCAGACCGAGGCGGGCGAGCGCGAGACCGATCCACAGGATGAGTTGTCGGAACGGGTTCGGAACACGTCGTACCAAACGAATCGGTAGCGGCTAGTCGACCACCTAAAAAAGGCGTTCGCGACGCGGCAGGGAAACCCGGTTCCGGTTCGACACCATACGACACGGTACCGCGGGGGGCGCTAGTGGTCGGTTCCTTCCGAACCCGGCGTTCCCGTCTCTCCGATCCGTTGCTCGTACTTTTCGAGCGATTCCTCGAGCGCGGCCGAGGCGTCTACCTCGAGGGCCGAACACACAGCGAGCAACGAGAACATCGCGTCGCCGAGTTCGTCCCGGGGGACGTCAATCTGTTCGGGCGAGGAGCCGTAGTCGCTCGAGGCGTTAACCGCCCCGGCGATTTCACCGACTTCCGCGGAGAGGTCGAGGACGTGATTCTCCGGCGGACTCTCGAGGTCGTGTTCGGCGAGAAACGTTGCAACTGCTGTCTGGTGTTGGTTGTCCATCGGTGGGTAGGATTTTTCAGGCGAGTTAAAAATTATTTTGAACTGATGGATACCTGCCACGCCGGACGTGGAAATCGCCTCGTCTCCGTCAGTACATCCCAATTTGGATCGGAACGTCCGCTCCGGTGAACACGAGCAGGTAGACGATGATGGCGACGAGCGTGAGACTGAGCACGATCATCATGAACGCGAACGCACCTCCCGGCGTATAGATGGACGTGATCTGGAACTCCATCGAACACATCTATGCGCGCTACTTTCTTAAAACATCACACGGATTCCCACACGTCTCAGGCGTCGATCTCCTTCAAGATCGGCTCGCATCCCGTTCGATCAGCCGCGCGGCGAGGTACGTCACGAAAAGCAGGAGGATCAACGGTAACATCGTCAGTGTGTGGGTGAGTACGACGGGCAACAGTTCGAACTGCCAGGGGGAAACGACCTCGAAAAGCACAGCGAAGTAGGCGAGGATGAGTATGGGGGCTGCATTGATCGAGGCGTCAACCGCCGTCTCTCGAGAGAGCCACTCCAACATAGCCGCGTCTTCGTTCGCGATCGGGATAAATCGAACTCCTGTATTGCGCTCTCGAATCGCATAGTCGCCGTTTTTGGACCAACGCTTATAGGGAGGGTCGCTGTACTCACAAAGTGAATGCGGAGTGTACATCGCCCCGTACTCGTCGCTACGCTAGGTTTGCTCGGCTTAGCCGCCGTTCCTGGTGTCGCTGTCGCCAGCTCGGTTACGGATCAACTGATCCAAAATCTCAACCAACAGCTACTCTACCTCGCCGTGCCGATCGCGGTTCTCGTCGAGATCATCCTCGTTTACACGGTCTGGCGGTTCCGCGCCAACGGTGATAACGCCGACGGACCGCAACCGACCCGGGAGAACCGACAGCTCGAGATTACCTGGACGATCGCAACCGCAATCGTGTTGTTGTTCGTCGGCACGGCTTCGTTTCACGCGCTGGCACATCCGATGGTGTCGACGATACTCGACGACCCACAGAGCGAGCAGGGGCCAGCCGACGCGCCCGAGGGCGCTATCGAAGTCAACGTCGTCGCAGAGCAGTGGCAGTTCACGTATGAGTATCCGGACGAGAACGTGACGACCAGCGAGGCGTTGGTCCTTCCCGAAAACCAATCCGTGTACATCTATATCACGTCCAACGACGTCGTACACTCGTTCCACGTTCCGGAGTTGGGGCTGAAACAAGACGCGATACCGGGGGAGAGACATCTCCTCCGGACCGAGTTAACGGGACAGGGGGAGTACCGAGTCTACTGCGCTGAACTGTGTGGCACCGGTCACGCCGAAATGTTGTCGTCAGTCGAGGTCGTGAGCGAAGATGAATACGAATCGTGGCTCGACGAGCAACGATCGGAATCGACCGGTGAGAGTGAATGAGCGAACTGGCAGATCACACCGATGAACGAACTGGTAGATCACACCGATCGATGAAACGGCTCACGCGCGCGATCGCCGCCGGCATCGCCGCGACCACAGTCATGTCGCTGATGCTGTTGATGCTCGAGGTCCAGACTCGCTCGGAGATGGAGATCTTCTCCGTGATTGCCCGGTTCATCGGAACGCCAAACAGTCCGACGATCGGGTTCGTCCTGTTCGCCATCGCCGGATCGGTCGCCTGGCCGCTTTTGTTTCTCGCACTCGAACCGTACCTCCCCCGCGGACCGGATCCCGCCGCCCGCGGCGTCGTGTTCGCGACGATCCTCTGGGTTCCGTTCGTGATCACGGGCCGGGGTGACATCAGCGGACCATTGGTCGTTCTGTTCGGAGCGTACACGCTGTTTGCCCACTGGGTGTATGGGTTCACCCTCGGTGCGGTGTATGGCCGTCTCTCAAACCAACCATGACAGAACTTATGTGTTTCATCGGCGCAAACTGTTATTTATCGTTCGCCGAAAATGTCGGTAGTCGTAGGGCACGGATATTTCGACCGATCCAACCGTTCGGCAGCAATCGACCGTTCAACAGGAATTCACAATGGTAGGTACCATTCCCGGCGTTGTGCTTGCTGCGACCGTATTAGTAACGCTCGCTGCGTACTTTCACTTCCGGAGCGATCGCCCCGCGAAATCGTTCGCCGATGGTGGGACCGCATCGGCGACGATCGGGCTAACGGGTACGGAGAAACCGACCGGTATCCTGCGGTGGTTCACGACCGTCGACCACAAGGATATCGGGCTGTTGTACATCCTGTTCGGAACGGTAGCGGCCCTGTGGGGAATGACCGACGCGATGATGATGCGCAGCGAATTGCTGGTACCGGAGAGTGCGATCTGGAACGTCGAGACCTACAACGCGGTGTTTACCACCCACGGGCTCACGATGCTGTTTTTCTTCGTGACGCCGGTGTTTACCGGGATCGCCAACTACGTGCTACCGCTGTTGCTCGGTGCGGATGATCTGGCGTTCCCCCGGATCAACGCGATCGCGTTCTGGTTGCTCCCGCCGTCGCTCGTGATGGTCCGCGGCGGGCTTATTACGGACATCGTCGGAATGGTCGTCGGCGTGTTGCCGGTCGACGTGACCGTTTTCGAGGCGCTCGAGCCAGTCGCGATGGGATGGACTATGTACGCGCCGCTGTCGGTCGAGATGGTGAATCCGCAGATCAGCGTCGCGTTGCTCGGGCTTCACTTGAGCGGCGTCGCGACGACCATGGCGGCGATAAATTTCATCGTCACGATCTTCACGGAGCGGCCGGACGATCTGGGCTGGGACAAACTGGATATCTTCTCGTGGAATATGCTGGTGACCAGCGGCCTGATTCTGCTCGCGTTTCCCCTGCTTGGCAGCACGCTGATCATGCTGTTGCTCGATCGCAACTTCGGAACGACGTTCTTCGCGGTCGAGGGCGGCGGGCCGATGCTCTGGCAACACCTGTTCTGGTTCTTCGGCCATCCGGAGGTGTACATCTTGGTTCTGCCGGCGTTCGGGCTGATAAGCCTCATATTGCCGAAGTTCTGCGGTCGCCGGCTGTTCGGCTTCCGCTTTATCGTCTACTCGACGATCGCGATCGGGATCCTCTCGTTCGGTGTCTGGGCCCATCACATGTTCGCGACCGGGATGGATCCTCGGTTGCGCGCGAGTTTCATGGCCGTCTCGTTGGCCATCGCCATACCGAGTGCGATCAAGGAGTTCAACTGGATCGCCACGATGTGGAACGGGAATCTCAAGCTTACCGCGCCCTTGATCTGCATCATCGGCGGCATGAGTACGTTCGTGATCGGCGGCATCACGGGGGTCTTTCTCGCTTCGGTGCCGGTCGACCTCGTCCTCCACGACACCCACTACGTCGTCGGTCACTTCCACCTCATCGTCGTCGGCATCATCCCGCTCGCGATGATCGCGGCGAGTTACTACTGGTTCCCGCTGATCACCGGCCGGATGTACAACCAGCGCCTCGCGCGAATCCAGGCCCTGATTCTAATCGTTGGCGCGTTCATCACGTTCATTCCGCTTTTGATCCTCGGATACATGGGAATGCCCCGCCGGTACGGCGTCTACCCCGCGGAGTTCATCACGCTCAATCAGGTCGCCTCCGTCGGCGCGTTCATCCTCGGTGCGAGCGTGATCCTCTGGGTGGTGAACATGATCCAGTCCGCTCGAGCCGGTCCGATCGTCCGCGATGCCGACGTCTGGGACTTGAAAGAAACCGGCCAGTTCACCCGCGAGTGGCAGTGGTTCGAAGAGCGCCTCGAGCAGGGACAGGTCGGGCCCGCTCGAGCGATCGACGACGCCGGTGTCGGAGCTATCGACGACGGTGGAGTGGATGCCGACGTTGGTCCGAAAGAGCGGGCGGACAGAGAGGATACTGGCGATGGTCAAAACGAGCGGCGGTCCGAAACGGAGACGGACGACGGGGAGACCGACTCCGAGTCCTAGGAACTCGCCGCTTCACACAGAGTGCTGCGGAATATGTGCGAATCGCTGCATCACCGCTCCGAGCACGTAGCCGTAAACCCAGTGAGCGGAAAGCGACAGCCCGAGAAAGAGAACGCCCGCGTACTCGCCGGGCCAGAAGGCGATGACGAAGCCTGTCCACATGATCGTCGCGAACGTAATCGCGCGAGCGGATCGGGGCTCTCGAGGCGGCAGAAACGCGCCGGCAACGACGAAAAGCAGCGGCAGCGCGATCGTCCCGCCGCCGACGAAGACGACGATGCCGAGCAGGAGGTTCGGCTCGAGGCCGAGCGCTCGGCCGAGTTCGGCGACGTCGACGATCGTGTCCGCTTGAAAGAGATCGAGGAACGCCGGCGGAACGAAGAGGATCGGCACCATTGCGATCAGGCCGAGAGCGCCCCCGGCGAACGCGGACAGCACGACCCGGGGGGTGATGTCGAGTTCCGCGCCGAGATCCTCGTCCTGATTGGCTGGTGCGCCCGAAACCGCCTGCGCTTGCTCTGCGGTCGCGTTCGAAGGTGATTCGTCCCCGTCGGTCATTTGCTCTCCTCGAGATACACGACGATCCGGGTAATAACTGTCGGGCAGCGTTCGTGGCAGCCGGCGTCCACAGCGCGGCGACGATCGACCGCTCGCGGCGATTCGTTTTAGTTCACAGCCGTTCGAGGGAACGTATGCCTCGCAAAGAAACGCTCGGACTGCTGCTGCTCACGGTTACGGTCGGCGTGTTCGTCAGCGGGTTTCTCACGGCGGTACTCTAGGCCGGCGTCGCTTGGAGCCGCCGTTCGAACGATGTGAATCCGGCGACTCAGTACTCGGGGTCTCGACCGCTCGGATTTCCGATTTCCGAGACGATGGGGCCCGTAAATCCCGCGAGAATCAGTATCACTGCCGCTCCGAGAACGATTGCCGCTCGGACGGCGATTCCGTCGGTCGCCGCGGCGCTGGCGAGGGCGGTCGGCGTTATCGTGGCAGCGGCGAGGATCCAGACCACCGCGCTGAGGCCGGCGACGGCCACACCGAAGAATCGTAGCGGCCGCCACGGGTCCCTCGCGTACCCGGCCTCGTGAACCATGCTCGCACAGCTGGCACCGACGGCGATGACGCCGCCGACGGAGATCACGACGAGTCCGAACAGTACGCCGGCTTCGGTCGCGACGATGCCGAACGCGGCTACTATCGGCCACGCACTCGAGCGCCGCTGTTCGGGCGTTCCGTCCATGTCTCGTCCATACACGCGAAGCGATAAGAAGATACTGCCAACGCTCCCGAACGCGACTCGCCAGGCTCGTCGGGTGGGATGCTGGTGGTGTTACTGAAATAGAATTTTTTGGGCGGATATTTTTGAGAGCGGGACTCGTACTCGGTGGTATGGGATCGGCCGTCGACGGCGATCTGAACGAGGGGACTGATGACGAGCACGAGCACGCTCCGCCGGCTGATGAGGACTGGCCTCGAGGATTCGGTGAAGCGAGCTGGTGGCCCCTGGTAACCGGCGTCGGAATCGCCGGCCTCTACTTCGGTGCCGCGCTCGTGCTTCTGTCCCGCGGCGACGACCCGCTCGTGGGCAGCGTGCTCGGGCCTATCGCCCTCGTTGGCGGGATCACGTTCTTCCTGGGCGGCTTATACGGGTGGACGTATCACGCGTTCGTCCGTTCGTACTGGGACGGACCGTCGACGCCGGCGGAGAACGGAATCGATCTGCGATGGGGGATGGTTCTCTTTCTCGCGACCGATATCATGACGTTCAGCGCCGGCTTCGTCTATTACTTCTTTATTCGAACGGGCTCGTGGCCGCCCGGCGAACTTCCATCGTTGGTCTCGTGGATCGTCCTCGCGAACACCGCCATCCTGATCGCCAGTAGCGTGACGTTGCACGTCGCTCACGAGGCGATTCGCGACGGAAACCGTCGCCGATTTATCGTCCTACTCGGGCTAACGGTCCTCCTCGGCCTCGTTTTCGTCGGCGGTCAACTGTTCGAGTACTACGAACTCCTGGTCGTCGACGGAATCGGAATCACCGACGTCTTCGGGAGCAGTTTCTTCGCCCTGACGGGACTCCACGGACTCCACGTCGCGCTGGGTGTGATACTCCTCGGAATCGTGTTCGTCCGGGGTGTTACCGGCCAGTTCTCCGCGGATCGCCATACGTCCGTCTCGACGGTTTCGATGTACTGGCATTTCGTCGATCTCGTGTGGATCATCCTCGTCGTGACGCTGTACGTCGGCTCGGTGGCCTAACCGTCGTTTGGACGATTACCGCTCTCCCGCTCGAGACGGCTCGGACCGCTGTCTCGAAGTCGAGGTTCTAAAGGTTCCACACGTTGTACGTGCTTGCACTTCACTCGCCATGACGGCCTGTACGCTCTGTGGACTTCCCACCGGCTCCCGACCGGTTCGCGAGGCGGACCTCGAGGGAGAGTTCTGCTGTCGTGGCTGCCTCGAGGTCCACCGGGCCGTCGAGGGGATGTCGGACGCCGACGATACGGGACCGCTCGAATCGATCACGCCCGCCGAACTGACCGACGAAATCGGCGCGACGGCATCCGCTTCGAGCGCCGCGCTCTCCGAAGCGCCGCTCGAGTCCGATCAGGGGACGCTCGAACCCGACCAGGAGCTGCCGGACGGCGAGTTCGAAACGGCGTTTCTCTCCCTCGAGGGGATGCACTGTACGACGTGCGAGCGATTTCTCGAGGCAGTGGCGACGAAGACCGACGGGATCTCCAGCGCGCGTGCCAGCTACGCGACCGAAATGATTCGGCTTCGGTACGATCCGGACGAAATCGAGCGCGACGAGCTATCGGCTGCGATCAGCGGCTTTGGTTACCGCGCCGTCGAACCCGCCGGTGAGCGCGACGACGCCGGATTCGACCTCGGTAAGTACCGAACGATCCTGGCGGTCCTGCTCGCGATGCCCGTTATGGCGCCGTACCTGCTGTTTATCTACCCGACCTATCTGGGAATCTATCCGGCATCGTTTCTGTACGGCTCGACGGTGCGGCTGATGGTGTTCGTTCCGCTTGCCCTCTGGAGCACGCTCATCGTCCTCGTTCTCGGCTATCCGATCTTCAGAAGTGCCTACGTCAGCCTCGTCGTCCGCCGACCGACGGTCGACGTGCTGATCTCGATCGCCGTACTCGCGGCCTACGCGTACTCGTTCGTAGCCCTCGCGCTCGGTTCCCGCCACGTCTACTTCGACGTCGCGGTGATGGTGCTCGTCGTCGTCACCGTCGGGAACCGGGTCGAAACGACCGTCAAACGACGAGCGGTCGGAACCCACGCAGCCCTCGCCGCAACTCGAGAGACGACCGTTCAACTGCTCGCGGACGACGGGTCGACATCGGAGGTCGATCGGGACGCGTGCGAACCGGGTGAGCGGATCATCGTCACGGCCGGCGACCGAATCCCATTCGACGGGAGGGTCGTCGAGGGGACGGGGACCGTCGACGAGGCGTTCATGACGGGCGAACCCGTTCCGCTCTCGGCGTCGACCGGCGACGCGGTCATCGGCGGCTCCATCCTTACCGACGGGACGCTCGTCGTCGAAATCGACGACACCGCGAGTACGCTGGATCGACTCGTCGAACTGCTGTGGAACGTCCAGAGCACCGACGCCGGCGTCCAGCGGCTCGTCAATACGTTTGCCGTGGTGTTCGTACCGCTGGTCGTCGTCGTCGCGGGGGCCGCAACGGCTCTCTGGCTGGCCATCGGGCAGCCGCCGAGCGAGGCGATACTTATCGGGCTCTCCGTCCTCGTCGTCTCGTGTCCGTGCTCGCTCGGGATTGCCACGCCGCTGGCGCTCGCCGCGGGTAGCGCTCGAGCGGCCGAAAACAACACGGCCGTCCTGTCGACGAACGTCCTCGAGCGGATCACGAACTCCGAGATCGTCGTCTTCGATAAGACCGGGACGCTCACCACCGGCGAGATGACCGTCGAAACCGTCGTCGCGGACGATCCGGATGCCGTCCTCGAGCGAGCCGGGGCCGTCGAATCGCGGTCGAATCATCCGATCGCAGCGGCGATTGTCGACGCCGCGCCCGCGGTGGATGCCACGGTCGATTCGTTCGACAGCGGGCCACGGTCCGTCTCGGCGACCGTCGACGGTAAGCGTGTCACGGTGGGTCACCCGGAGACGTTCCGTGCCGAGTCCGACCGACGGTCCGGCTCGGAAACGTGGGAATTTCCCGACCGCCTCGCCGAAGCCGTCACGTCGACGCGCGAGGACGGCTTCCAGCCTACCGTCGTCGGCTGGGATGGCGTCGTCCGCGGCGTCGTCGCGATCCGTGATCGCCCTCGAGACAACTGGAAAAGCGTCGTTTCCACCCTCTCGAGCGAGGACCGGCGGATCGTCGTGCTCACCGGCGACGACGAACGTGCGACCCGGTGGCTTCGATCCCACCCGGACGTCGACGACGTGTTCGCCGGCGTTCGGCCGGAATCGAAGGAAGCGATACTCCGACGGCTCCGCGAGGAGGGAACGACGACGATGATCGGCGACGGGACGAACGATGCGCCGGCGCTCGCACGCGCCGACGTGGGTATCGCCCTCGAGGAGGGGACGGACATCGCGGTGGACGCCGCTGACGTCGTCGTCAGGGATGCCGATCTCGAGGCGATCCCGACGTTCTTCGCGATTTCGCGCTCGACCCGCCGCCGGATCCGCCAAAATCTCGGCTGGGCGGTCTGTTACAACATCGTCGCCATCCCGTTAGCTGTGGCCGGTCTGATCAACCCGCTCATCGCCGCGGTGATGATGGGGGTCAGTAGCCTCATCGTCGTTATCAACTCCGGGCGCGGTTCGCTTCGACGGCACAGCACTAAAGTAGCGGACGACTCCGTACGATAATCGTCGGGTTCGTCGGGTTGATTCTGCTCGGATCCCATGCGTCCGGGTCGGCGGAGAACGTTCTCACCTCGGTGAAGGTCTTCGTCCTCGTCGGCTTCGGCCTTGTGGGGGTCATCTACGCCCTGTCGGTCTCGCCGGACTCTCGTTCGTTCTCGTGTTCTTTCACCTGTATACCGCCGAATGCGGAACGTTCTACGCCATCGTTCTCATCACGGCCGCGGTGGTCGCCGACGAACTCCTCTATTTCGAGCGCGAGATCCTCGAGGAGGGATTCCGTACGTCAGCCGCGACGTTGAGACTGCTAGCGACTAAGTGCCGACGTGCCCCTGGTCACGAGGCATCGACCGTTCGCTCGAACTCCTGAATTGCAGCATCGCTTCCCGCGATAAGCACTTCGTCGTTGGCTCTGATGGTGGTGCGTTCGTCGGTCAGGATGCTGTCGTCACGCGAAACACCGATCGGTGCCCATCCCCGGTCGGTATTACGACGGGCATCGGCCAGTGACTCGCCGGCAAACTGGGCCACATCGGCCCACACGAGACGAATCTGACTGGTCGGATCCACGACTCGTTCACCGTGTACCTCCGACGCGACTAGCCGAGCGGATACCTGCTGGATCGAGAGGACGTAGTCTGCCCCTGCGCTGAATGCGGCCTTGGTCTTTTCTCCCTCGGTAACACGCACGAGAACTTCTATATCGCTCGAGATCGACCGGGCTACCGCCACGGTCAACAACGCGGTAGAATCCGTGTCGACGGTGACGATCAGTGCCGAAGCGTCGTCGATACCGGCTTTGCGGAGCGTTTCAGGCTCCGTAACGTCACCGACGATGTCGGGGGCACACCCTTCCGAGTTGTCGATAGTTGTGACCGAGAGATCCTCCGGGAACGCCTCCGCAGCCGCAGTGCCACCCTCTCCGAAGCCGGCGACGATGGTCTTCGAGGGGGCCTCAATGCGTCGCGACCGGACGCCCGCGACCTCATTCATGATTTCGTCGAGTTCGCTCTCCGGTCCGGCGATAACCAGCACAGTGTTAGGCGTGAGTTTGTCGTCGGGCGATGGCGGCAGACGCAACTCGCCGCCGAACCATCCAGCGACCAGCGTCAGGTTCGGGTGGTTCACGATTGGGGAGTCACGCACCCGGACGCCGTGGTGCGGGCTATCCCGACGGACGAGTATCTCGCGGATCTCGATCTCGTCGGACCGTTCGCCGGCCACAGCCGGCGTCATCGATTTTTTGGCCAGCGACTGGCCGATCAGCGCGTGCGGAGCGACGTTCCGGTCGACGCCGATTTTCCTGAGTGCTGCCTCGTGGCGCGTCGATCCCGTGAAACTAACCACTCGTAGGTCTTCGTTGCCTTCTAACGCAGTCAGGACGATGCTCGCTGTTTTGTCTCCGGCGTCGGTGATGAGCAGCGACGCCCGTTCGATCGTCGCACGCTCGAGGTCTGCCCGTTCCTCGGGATCGCCGTTGATGGCCTGATAGCCGTCGTCCGAAAGGCGCTTTGCTGCCTCCTCGTCGGACTCGATGAGGACGTAGTCGGTATCGAGTTTCTCGAGTTCATCGAGGAGGATTCCGGTATCGCGCTGGTACTCCGCGATGACGACGTGATCATCTTTGGTCGTGAGGCGGTCGTCGAGGTTCAGCGGTGTCCGCTCGAAGAGCGGGATGACGAGGACGCGCAGCGTGATGAATCCGATAACGACCCCGCTCAATTGGATCGTGACCATCAACGTATTCATCGCCGGCGTCGTCCAGGGCGAGTCTGCGCCGTATCCAGTCGTCGTCATCGTCTCGACCACCGTGTTTAACGACCGAAAGAGAGACTGAGGACGGTCCTCGAGGACTCGCATCCCCCAATTGTAGACGATCGTATAAAAGAGAACGATGAGAACGAGGCCGGCTACGAAGAGTAGCAGTAACCGTTGGCGTTGCGTGAGGTCTCGCGGATGTAGTCCCTCAACATCGCGGAGTTCGCGCATGTATTGGACACCAGGGACCATCCGATATGCGACCTAATCGATTAAATGCTGGATTTGCGATTGCGGTTCACACACCGATTCGATAAGCGACAGTTCCGCGGAAGCGAGTCGGTAGCAGGAAATTCCGCTGCGGTTACTCGCCGAGGAAATCGCTACTGAGAGCGGGAAAGATCATAGACGCAAAATGGACCGCGAGGACGACGACGATCGGTCCGAGGAAGAGCCCGTACCAGCCGAACGCGAGGGTTCCGAGGAAGTATCCAAGCAGAACGAGTCCCATGTGGACGCCGCTCTGTGCGGACAGGTACGACCGCGCGAAGAAATCGGGGATCGTGTCGACGACGACGAACGTGAGAACGAAGAACGCGACCGGGTGCCAGTATGGCGTCGGCGTCGTCAGCGCGAGTCCGAGTAGCGCCAGTCCGTACGGGACGTAGACGATTTTCATGCCGACCGCCGGTATCAGCGTCCCGATTCCGATGAGCAGCGAGAGCAACACCGGCGTCGCGACGACGACCCCGTCCGAGACGAAGTAGTTGAGAGCCGCGTACGTTATCGCTGCTGTTACGGCTGCGACCGCAATGACCGCGATATTGCTGAGAAAGATCGTCTCGAGGTCGTCATCGACTGCCTCGAGGTAGGAAACGACCTCCTCGTCGTGGTCGATGCTCTCGTAAAACCACCGTCGGACCTTCTTATCGTCACGCAGGAGATAGAAGAGAATCGTGAGCATGAGAAAGAATCGAGCGAGAACCGAGAAGACGTAGCCGCCGATCGACTGCAGTTGTCCCAGGGTTCCCGGTACACCCTGGCGAACGATGGACCCGAAAGAGCCGCCGGAACCGTCTTGGAATGCGTCTCGAAGTCCGCCGACGTCGCCCTCTCTGGCCAATCGCAGATACGGCTGGAGATACGACCGATACGCCTCGAGGTCGCTCGAGGCGAGAAATTGATTCAGTTCTTGAAGCGCGACGATGCCTGTGTAGGCGATAACCACCGCCATGGGAAGGATAACGAATAGTATCGTGACCGTCGCCGTCACGTTCGGGTGGTCGATGAAACGATCGAGTTGGCGATATAATGGACGCGTCGCGTAGTAGACAAATATCGCGAAGAGGACAGTCCCCACGTATCTGAAGAGTGCAATTCCGATCAACGCCGCAATGATCAGTCCAACGCCGACCCAGAGGGAACGTTTTCCGTCCCATCCGTCGAAAACAGCCATGGATACTCACAAAGGCACGAATCAGAAGAATGTCGGCCCGGAAAACGAAGACTATTATCACTATTGGTAGTTCAGACAACTCGAGCCAGTCGTTCATCGTCGAAAGGACATTCATGTCGGGTGCCTTCGTCATTGATCCGGCCGGAGGCGGTGCCACAGGACATCGGAGCGGAAGAAGACGAGATTCTCGCGAGCCGGATGTGGTGACAGAACACGAAGTAGGAAGTGTAACACCCCGCCTCGATGACGGATTTACCGATCGCTATCGCTGCCTGTCCTCGCTTTCATCGGTCGACGGCCACTGCCACCGTGTCGTTCGTCTCAGTGGCGAGGGCGAATCCGGTATACCGGTCGGCCCTCGAATCAGGCCTTTGGTTTGTTGGCCACGGAACCGATCCCGCTTCGACGGGTTCGAATCCGGGTACAGATTTTACTGTCTACGGAGCGGATCGATACGGTGTGACGATCGAGAAACTCATCCGTGACAAACGGATGAACGCCCTCATCGCATGGGTGTTAACGGCCATTATGGCGACGAGTGCCCTCGAGAGCGTTTTTACTGGCGCACTACTCTGGGGCGGGTTCGAACTGTTCCTCGTCGCCATCGTCGCAGCACCCGCAGTATCGGTTCGTGATTGGACGGCGATAGTCTCCTGGCCGCTCGTGGCGGTAGCAACGTTCGCTGCCGGTGCCGGCGCGGCCGGGCTTCCGTTCGAGACGACAGTGTATCTCGCCGTCGCGACGCTTGCACTTATCGTCGTCGTTGAACTCGAGGCCTTCACGTCGGTCGAACTGAGCAGTCGGTTCGCCGTCGGCTTCGCGGCCCTGACGACGATGGCGTTGCAGGCGCTCTGGACCGTCGCGCAGTTTTACTCGGACCAGTGGCTCGGGACGGAGTACCTGCGTTCGCAGACCGAACTGCAGTGGGATTTCGTCGCCGTCACCGCCGTAGCACTTGCGCTCGGAATGGTCTTCCAGTGGTACACCAACCGATTCGAACCGGCTGGCGCGGTCACTCGAGCCGCGAACGGAGCGAAATCATCATGACGCTCGGTGACTCGCTGGGACTTTCGGATTCCCAGGAACGGCGCATCGTTCGAGGCCTGCAACTAACGCTGGGCGCGGTCCTCGGGTACGGTATCGCGACGGGTCAGTTCGGGATCGCCGGAACGGCGGGGGTGGCTCTCGGTATTACGTTGCTTCCGGCGTGGTTGCGTTTGGAGTACGGGTACTCGATGGACGCCGGACTCGTCCTCTGGATCACCGTCGCGGTGATTCTCCACATGGTCGGGTCGGTTTGGCTCTACGAGCAGTATCAGTGGTACGACGAGATCGCCCACACCGTCTCGGCGTCGGTTATTGCAGGACTTGGATACGCGGCCTTTCGGGCGTTCGAACTCCACTCCGAGGAGATGAGCGTCCCATCGACGTTTCGATCCGTGTTCATCGTCGTCTTCGTCCTCGCGACCGGCGTCTTTTGGGAGGTCCTGGAGTTCGCCCTCGGCGGGGTGATCACCGTCTACGGAATCGACGACATCGTTACCGACTTCGTGTTCAACGCGGTCGGCGCGATGATCGTCGCGATTTGGGGCACCGGCTACGTCAGTGAACTCGTCGTCTTCTTCAGGCAACGACTTCGATCCACCTAACGGAAATTTTGTAGGACACCTGCGATACCGGCTGGTCGATAGTGTAGCGCAGCGACCGTCTACGAAAGCGGTACCGACCATCGGTATCAGGCTCGTTGAATATCCATGGTGATGTGTTATCCCGCCAGTAGGTGACAACTCCACCGTGTCAATCGCTCCAGATCCGGAAGAGATATTCGACCGCGCAGTCGCGGAAGGCCAACGCCGGCTCGACCAGTCACTGCTCGAGGCCACGGCCACCAGCTTCATCGCGGGGTTCACTATCGTCTTCGGTATCGCCTCGCTCGGGGTCGTAGACGCGCTGGTCGAACCGCAGTTTGGCGACGTCGCACACATCGCAGGTGCGCTCACTTTCGCGGTCGGCGTCGTTTTCCTGGTTGTCGGCCGTTCGGAACTGTTCAACGAGAACTTCTTCGATCCGGCCGCGAAGGCGGTCGATCAGGAGGGGTCGTGGCTGCTCGGCTCGCTCGTTCGTCTCTGGGTCCTCACCCTCATCGGGAACCTCGTCGGCGGGTTCCTCTTCGCGCTCGTCTTTGCAGTCGATGGCGTCCTCCCGTCCGGATCGGCACACGCGCTCTCGCGGACCGCCGAAGAGATTATTCACCGCCCGATGAGAGGGATGTTCGCGAGCGCCATCATCGGCGGTGCGCTCGTGAGTCTTCTGTCGTTTCTCCTACAGGGCGTCAACAGCGTCCGGAGCCGCATTACAATGGCCTACATCGTCGGGTTTCTGCTTGCCCTCGGGCCGTTCGACCACGTAATCGTCACCGCGATACACGTCTTTTTCGGGCTTCTTTTCGACGCTTCGATCGGTTACGGAGCGCTGGCCGAAACGATCGTCATCGCGACTGCAGGGAACTTCGTCGGTGGAATCGGCCTCGTTACGTTCACCCACGTCGCCAAGGTGATGGGCGCGGAGAAGTGAACGCTTTGAGGATCGAATCCGGTCGTCTCTAGCCCGGTGGGTCAATCGTCGAGCGAAGCGGCGAGTTCGAGAGGGTATTGTCACTCACCCATCTGAATCCGCCTCGTCGAACTATCGCGTTCGACGACAGATCCAGCCTCGAGAAACATATATACAATCTCGTCCGCTATAGAAGGTCACAATGATGGCGACGACTCACGCGTTTGTGGGGATGGCGCTCGCGCTTCCCGTCCTCGTAATCGCTCCGGAGTTCGCCCCGGCCGCGTTCGTCGCGGGGCTCGTCGGCGGACTCGCACCCGACTTCGATCTCTACGCGGGTCACCGGAAGACGCTTCACTATCCCGTGTACGCGTCGATCGCGGCGATCCCAACGGCCGGGATCGCACTTTTCGTGCCGACGACGGCGACCGTCGTCCTCGCCGTCATACTCGCGGCGGCGGCCCTCCACGCCCTGTCCGACGCCGTCGGCGGCGGCCTCGAGTTGCGCCCGTGGCTCGCGGGCTCCGAGCAGGCTGTCTACAGTCATTACCACGGTCGCTGGATCCGACCCCGCCGCTGGATTCGCTACGATGGCGCCCCCGAGGATCTTGCGCTTGCCGGGATCATTGCGGCCCCCCTCATCGTTTTTGGCGAGGGATCCATCGCCGCCGTCACGGTCGCACTTCTTGCGGTCTCTGCTGTTTACGTTCTGTTGCGAAAACACCTCGCGACCGTCGCCGAACGACTTGCAGGGCTGGCACCGGCGCCGCTGCACCCGTATCTCCCCGAACGCTACTGCGTGGTCTGACGCCAACTCTGGCGGCAGATGAGGCGTTTGAATCGGGACACCACCAGCTATCGAGTTCCATGATGGTGATTCGCTCTCCTGTGTGATCCTGATACCGATATATACCACGAGCGTGGTCCCGATATCGATATGTATCTGCGACAGTCAGTATCGGCTGTATAATGGGGATATCGATCGCACGCAAGATCGAACGCGGGATCCGGTACGCGCTACTGTCGGTGTTCGTCGCAGGCGTCCGCCGTCGGAATCCGGGCGCGGTCGTCAACGCCGTCGTCGCCGCCATCGGCACACACCTCCCTGATTTCGTCGAATGGGTGTTCGACGTCGAACTCCGTCCGTGGCAGCGCGTGTACGTCGACACGGCGATGATCACCCACGCCGTCGGGATGCTCGGTCCGTACGACGAGGTCTGGTGGTGGGATCACCTGACTCACGCCCATTCGGCCACGATCCTGGGCAGCATCGTCTTCGCGATCAGCCGCCGGCGAGGTCGTGATCCGCGCCCACGGGTCGTGGCGGTCGTCGCCTGCCTCGGAGTGCTGTGGGAACTCCTCGAGTACGCTATTCACGTCGTGGCCAGGCGCGTCGGCGTCGAGCCGATACTCGTCACGTATGGGCCGAAAGACACTGCTCTCGACCTCTTTTTCGATCTGGTCGGTGCGGCGCTCGTGCTCGCGTTCGGTGACCGAGTTCTCGCCAATCTCTCGACGGAGGCGTGATCGCCCGCACGATCCGTTGCCGGAGACGTTCAGGTGGTACTTCGGACTCCGAGGGCGGATGCCGGCTGAGCCGCATCAATGCGACTACAAGACAGGCCGGTGTCAACAAATCGGTGCCTCGAGTCGCAACGTGCGGCGATCAGGTGAATCGACAGCCACACGGAGCGAAACTGTGCTCGTCGGGTTGCGGGGGTCTTCGAACTCGCTCAGCAACTCAGCCCGTGTGCGTCCGGGTCGAGGGCCGTCCCCGCCTCATCGACGTGGACTTGCCCCGTCGAATCGATGTGAACGAAGTATCCCTTGTAGGTGAACTCGAGCGTCGGCTGAACTCTGCTGTCGGGGGTCGAACCGTAGAGCGAATCGAGCGCGTCGGTATCGATTACGTCGTAAATCGGCGGGGAGAGCTCGGAGGAGGGGACCCCTTCACGATTCGCGACTTTTTCGACGACTCGAAGGCTCATCAGTTCTTCGCGTGTCATACAACTCGCTGCCACGTTCCGTCATATAAATCTCGGTGATCCTTCGATGACGCCCGTCAGCTATGTGTCTGACGCGTTTGCCGACGACCGGATTTCGATACTGCAACTCGTCACTGTTCCCCGGTGTCGAGATCGAGGTGACCGAGTACGTCGTCGAAGCACGCGTCTACATTCGGGTTCGCGATTTGCTCCTCGCCGAGCCCTGGAACCGCGGGTTCGTCGGACGTGAACAACTCGACGGACGTCAGAACGGCGTCGTTCAAGTCGAGGTTGAACTCGGCTACCGAGTCGATAAGTCTGTTTCCATTGACGGCACCGACGGGTTCGATGATCGTGCCGACTTCGCCGTCGCCGGGATCGAACGTGATGCGGACGATAACGTCCGTATAATCGCCGACGACGCGTACGCGCTGGCAATCGAGATACTCGGTCGCGTCGCCGTTCGACGGGTCTTTCGGTTGACTTCTTGGGTCCATCGAGACCGTTCGTGCCCAGGCCGCAGACTGTTCGCCTTCGATCCGTCTTCCCGCAGCGACCACCTCGTTTCCGGGACCGCGTGCGAGGGAGCTGACGACGCTCGGCTGATCGGCTTCGAAGTCCGTCCGATCGACCGTTCCGACCCAGCCGGCTCCGTCTCGCACGCCACCGGCGACGACGCCCGACGGCGTCCGCAGCGCACAAAACAGCGGCTGCCCGTCGAGAACCTCGAGCCACTGTCGTTCGCCGTCGTCCGTGTATCCTGCGACGAACCCGTCACCCGCGGCGGTGGGGTCGGTGAGTATCGAGCGCCCGAACCGATCGATGGCACCAGTCGTTCCGACAACCACGAAGTCGTACCCCTCGACGTTGCTCGGCACGATATCGTACACGATCGTCGGTTCGTCCTCCTCGAGTGCGAACCGCTCGTCCCAGCGCTCGTTCAGGTCCTCGTCCAGCCCGACGATCCACCCCCGCGCCGGCTCGTTGGGCTCGGGTTCGTACGAGCCTGCAACGACGTAGCCGTTCGGTGCCCGTGTAATCGCTCTGAACACGTCGGCTCTGCTCGTCGTCTCGAGGTCGCGTTCCGTCGCGGGATACCTCGTATATCCGTTAACGGAGCCGTCCCGCTCGAGTTCTACGAGCCACCCGGCGCTTCCGAGCATGATGCCCGGTGACTCGGCGCCACAGCAGAGAAATCCGTCCGCGGTTTCGACGCCGTCGGTCAGGTAGCTAAACGCGGATGCATCCTCGAGATCGCCGAGCGACTGTTCGCTTCGAACGGTGCCGTCCTCGTCGACGTCATAAATTCGGGTGACGTAGACCGCAGGACCGTCGAAGTACGTCCATCCGATCAGGAGATAGCCGTCGTCGGTTTCGAACGACAGGGTCAGCCAGTCCTCGGGAATCGGCCCCGTCTGGGGTTCGATCCCTCGCGCCTCCCGCTGGGGGTTCGACTGGTACGTTTGCTCCCACCGTTCGTCGCCATCTGCGGACAGGCTCGTCGCGAGCCCCCGTGTTTCGTACTGGTCAGGTACGTCGGTGCCGCCGACCAGAAGATAGCCGTCGTCGGTCCGCAGGACGTCCTCGTACAGGCTGCTCGGCGGTCTGTTGTATTCCCACTCGATTCTGCTGGTTGCAGTGTCGTTCTGTCCATCGCGAGCCATCGCTGCCCCGGTCATCGACGAAAGCGCCGCTGCTGACGCTGTGGCCGCGAGAAACCGCCGTCGGTCGAACCCTACCATACCAACCCTCTCCGTCACCCGGCGTATCAATCATTTTTTAGAAACTGATGACGGTCACGAGTAGCAACTCACTACTCCGGGTGAGTGTCGAGTATCCGTGTCCGTTCGATCGCATCGAGTGACAGACGCCGTGTAATCTTTTCGGCGCTGACAACGGCTCCCCCTAGCAACGAAATGCCTGCTTACACGCGCACTTATTGATCCAGTAATTAGGTTTGCTCCATGTTGGTCTCGACAGCGAGACCCCTGTACACCACTACTTCTGGTGGTCTGATTCGGTCCCGACCGCCGACGGAGAGCCCTCGAGCGAGTCGAACGAGCCGTGTTCCGTTCCGTCTGCCGAATCCCCCTCGAGTTCCGCCTGAACTTTCTCGGTGAGCAGATCCACCGCGACTCGGTTTGCCCCCTCGGGGATGATGATGTCCGCATCCGATTTCGTCGGCGCGACGAACTGCTCGTGCATCGGCTTGACCGTCCCGAGATACTGGTCGATGACGCCCTCGAGGTCGCGCCCGCGTTCGATGACGTCGCGCTGGATCCGACGGAGAATGCGAACGTCCGCATCGGTCATCACGTAGACGCGCAAATCGAGCATGTCGAGGATCTGCTCGTCGTACAGCGAGAGGATTCCCTCGAGTATCACCACGTCGGTGGGTTCGACCGACACCGTCTCGTCCTTGCGATTGTGCACGCCGAAATCGTACTGGGGCATCTCGACCGCCTGTCCCATCGAGAGGGAATCGAGGTGTTCACACAGGAGTTCCCACTCGAACGCGGAGGGATGGTCGTAGTTGACTGATTCTCGTTCCTCGTACTCGAGATGGGAGAGGTCCTTGTAGTAGTTATCGAGCGGAATCCGCGTCACCGCTTCCCCGACGGCGTCGGCGATTTCTCGAGAGACCGTCGTCTTGCCGGCCCCAGTTCCGCCGGCGATGGCGATCATGTACGAGGGAATGCTCATCGGTCTAGTCTTACGCTCGGCCATTAAGAAGGTCGTGAAATCCGCTATCTGTATCTGTATCTGTTAGCTACCGTTCATAAGAGCATACTGACGAGAGGCTACGATCCGCTCGAGCGATCGTCCATCGACTCGAACTCGCATTCGCCGCGAATCAGTTCGTCGACGCCCTCGGTGAGCGTCACCGAACCGAACACGGTGGCCCGATAGTACGTGTACAGCCCGTCCTGATCCCGCTTGGTTCGCTGCCGTTTTTCGACGAGTCCGAGATTAACGGGGTGATCGGTGAGGGGAAGGAGGCCGAGACCGCTCCATTCGAGCGCACCCGCGAGGTTCTTGGTTATACAGACACGCCAGTCTCGGCGGACACCGATGTCGAGTCCGCACAACAATTCCCGAAGACTGCATAGAATCATCTCGACGAGCTCTTGATCGCCAACGCAGAGCGGCTTGTCGACGGCGAATCACACCCGATCAGTGCATCTCTCACGCAATAGCAACCTGCTATAAATGACACCTTATAAATATAATCTCCTTCATTACATTATGTTTGGGTTTGAGGGTTAGTAACATGACATCTGGAGACGGTACTGATATAGATCAAGAGTCAACAGTGGCTGAACCACCCGAAGAAAACGAGTCGAAACTCACACGACGCAGGCTCGGAAAAGGGGCAGCGGTCCTTATCGGTGGTGGAGCCGGCTTGGGATATCTCTTGCTTGGAAGTTCTCCAGCTCTCGCAGTTGACGGTGCAGACCAGTGGATCGCGAACTCAGCCGAAATCACGTCCCAAGACGGTAGTGTGGATTCGATAACATTCGGTGATCCTGACGGAATCGACGACAGCGAGACGCTCGATGAAGAGGATAACGGGCTAGTTGTCGAATGGGGCGGATTCGACGCAGGAACGACTGGGGCCGATTTCACGATATTCATCGCGGGTACGAGCGGCGGAGATGGTGGCAGTTGGACAGGTGGTGGCGAGACGACGGCTTCGGAAGCATTGGCAACCGGTTCAGAAACACTCACCGGCACGAATGGATCAGCGACCTTCACGTGGACCGACGTGTTTGGCGAACCACAGCCAGTTGATGTCACGGCGCATACTGAGATTGCACTCAGCGATTTCGAAGCGGATACCAATAACGCGACAACAGTCCGAGAACTTGAAGTGACAATTGAAGTCGTTGTCCCGGACGAGGATGAGCTAACTGCCACCGCAACAACAACTGCGACGATTACCGTTAACAACCAGGACGTCACAATCGAGTTCGGTGGTCAAGGTACCTTCGAGATTGAATCCGACGAGGAAGTCGTCGAATGACGTACCGAACCACAAGCCGATTCGCGTGAAAGAACATATTGTGGATCTTTCGCGATCATCTTCTCGTTCTCACTCATTCTTCTGTGGACAGTTCAAGAACGATGTCCGCATGACCGGTATTTCCACCACCTGTTCGGGTTGAAATGACGGAGAGATCTACTAGCTGAGTGTTCGCTGTTTGGCCGCCATTGTTACCGCTATTTCCAATGCCGATTGCTGGTGCACGACCACCGGATCCGCCAGAACCAGCACCTTCGCCTCTTTGCCCGGGAGACCCAGCGAATGAGCCGAACCCGCCAGAACCCCCTCGAGCACCGCCTCCACCACCGTACCCCGCTGTAAGAAGACCGCCCCCATCACCAGATCCCCCTCCACCGCTGGCAGTTAAAATACTCTCAGTAGTGGAAACTCCGACAGATAGATGCGAGGAACCCCCGCCCCCACCAGCGCTCCTCCCACCACCGTTTCCACCATCGAATCCACCCCATCCCCCAATTCGACCAGTGGGCCGCTGCCCAGCCCAGGCACGTAGTGTTTCAGTCGTAGAGAGATCTACCGCAGCATTTATTCTACCGCCTGTTCCACCTGCTCGATCGGAACTCGCTCCACCGGATCCGTTGATTGTTACTCTCGCAGAATCATATGCAGCAACGTCGATATCGACCGGTTCGGGGCTCGCCTGTCCATCGGTCATGAAGTAGAACTCGTCTGCTTCGGTCGAGGCAGCGAACTGCCCTTCCAGATAGCCAATCCGTACTACCAAATTAGGGTTCGTCACGCTAATCGTTGCGGTAGCCGTTGCAGTAGCAGAAATATCCGCTTCGGGGATCATCCCCTCGATTTCGACAGCCAGCACTTGTTCTGTTGTCGTGCCGCCTGTGGGTGCCTCGAAGTCCTCGAGTTCGATCTCGGAATGGTCTGTCACATCAACTGGCCGTGGGTCACCGAATAATTCTTCCCACGAATACACCGCTTCGCTGGAGGCTTGGTTGACCGCGGTACTACCGGTCGCCAGCACCTCCCAATCGGTTTCGTCAGCACCGCCACTCCAACTCCCAGCTCCGTCAGCCGTCCCTTTAAGCCGGATTTCAAACGTAATGTCCGCAGGCAGCCTATTCACCCCCTCATAGGTCACGCGAATCTCATCAGCATCTTCATGCTCAGCATCGCCAAACGTGAGTTCAGATATCTCTCCATTATCGCTCGTAATGGCTGCATCGTTAACAGCCCACTCAACCTCACTCAATGCGAGGGCCGAACGGCTATTGGGTACGATCAAACCTACACTTGCAAGTCCGCCTGCACAGATACGGGCTACCCACCGCTTGAATTCGCGACGTGTCAATTGGATCTTACGGCTCATGAAAATCGCTGCTATTTCGTATGATCTGTAGTGTGATATTCAGATTCATTTATGATAGCTAATAGAAAATTATGAATTTCCTACCGTATTTGGGAAGATGAATTACCAGTAGAGGATACGCAGAAATAGTTTAGTAGCGGAACTAGCTGTGGTTTTCATCGATATCTGTCTTCAGCTATGCGAAAAACCACGTGACGGCAGCAGGATATAGAAGGAATGATGAGGAACAGCTGTGGACACCAAAAGCCTCCTCATCCCGAATTAGGCGTCGACTTACACCCTCTCTGAATTCCCCGAAGAGTACTTCGAAGAATTCTGTGTGGTCGAACGGGACCACAAATTCCAGACAGTGGTCTCAATAGAGCGTTCGAGAGGCTCTCGAAGAACAGCGCAGTTCGTCTCTGGTTTCAGTCGGATGCTCGGTCCCATCACCTGCGGGTCTCCCTTATCGGTCGTCGTCGGTCACGAAGGAGGACATTTCTCGAGGACCCTCTCGAGCCACCATTCGTCCGCGTCTGAAGATTGGATGTAGCAGTTTCCAGGTTTCACGATCGAGTATACGCCGTTATAGGGGATACTCTTCTGACGGGTACATTCAGGAGACATCGTACGAGGACGAACAGCTATGCCACTGGCATGCGTACTGTTACCATGTTATTTACTTCCGCCAGCACACCGCTCGAGGACATCGAGTTCCTCGCGCGGTCGGAACACCGAGTCACCGTGCTCGATACACTGACCGAGAACGCAGCGACTCGAGGCGATCTCCGAGCCGCAACTGAAGCCTCGTCCTCGACGGTTAGCCGGACGTTACGGGCGTTCGAAGAACGGAACTGGATCAGTAGAAGTGGTAATCAATACGAAGCAACACAGTTGGGCGCGTTCGTTGCCGCGGGGATGCGAGACCTGATCAATCGACTCGAGACCGAGCGAACGCTTCGCGATGTCTGGCCATGGTTTCCGAGCGAGGCAAGTGGGTTTACCGTCGAGATGGTCGCCGATGCGACAGTGACGGTTGCCGAATCCGACACTCCATACGCACCAGTCAACCGATTTCTGTCGTTGCTCCGGGAAACGGAGCAGTTTCGCTTCGTCGGCACCGATATCGCCCTGCTCGAGCCCTGTAAGGACGAGCTTCGTCAGCAGGTTATAAGCGGGATGCAGACGGCAATCATCGACCCGCCGAGCGTTGCCGAATACATCCTCTCGACGTACCGAGACCACTGTTCGACGGTCCTCGAGCGGCAGAATTTTACCGTCGAGCTACACGACGATCTGCCGTCCTACGGTGTCAGTCTCTTCGACGACCGAATCGCCATTAGCTGCTATGACCCGGACAGCGGGATGGTACGAGCGGTAATCGATACGGACGACCCCGTCGCACGAGACTGGGCGGAGTCGACGTTCGTGGCCTATCGCGATGAGGCTCGGCCATTGACGCTCGAGCAGTCCGAGGACTGAGCAGGACCACGATGGCACAGTAGGTGATCCCCCTCGCAGTTTCTGATTTCGGCGCCCTCTCATTGTCGTCGGCTACCGATTTGCATGGTCTGCACGAATGGCACTGGTTGCACGAAACCCACTAGATGCCTACATTATCACCCTCACTGTACCTCCACTTGGAGGCTGACTGACAATGGCAGACGACACCCTGGCAGAAGAACAGATGACAGCGTTACAAGTAGCGTGCGACACCGAGGTCTCGGGCTGTCTTTTCCTCATGCGGACCGAGGAAAGCGACAAGGAGCGGCTCCTTGAGATCACGCGCGATCACGTCCGAGAACAACACGGAAAAGACTACACCCTCGAGGAAATCGACGAACAACACGTAAACGAAGTCGAGGTTTGAACCGACGCAAAAACGACAGAACGGACTACGAAGAAGGAACACGAACTCATGAGCGTTGATCGAACAACCGTTGAACAGCACGAAACTGAGTACGAACTCGGGCGCGGCGGACGAACGGGATCGGTGCTGATGGCGCTCGCGGGCATCGCCTTCGTCGGCTACGGGGTGGTTTTCCTCGCGAGAACGTTCTTCGGCTCCGGTTTCGAACTCGGCGTCGCGACCTTGAACGGGGTTACCCCGGCGGATCTCAATGCGGTCGATCCGGCGATCATGCACTACATCAACCACCTGCACGTCGCTACCGCGGCGTTCATCATCACCACCGGAATTGCTATCGCGGCGCTGGCGTGGTACGGCGTTCGAGGCGGTCAGCTGTGGGCGTGGGCGACAGCGGTCGTGGTTGCCGTGGTCGGCCTGGCGCTCGCGCTGCCAATGCACTATATGGATCTCTTCACACACAGTTGGATGACCCACCTCGGCCCGATCTATCTCGCAACGATCGTCTTCGTCGTGGGCGCTATCCTCGCGTATCGAGGGATGCGATCCGGTACTCGGGCACTAGGGCCCGACGGGAATACTGGGAATTAGCCCTCCCATTTCTCCATCGACCAAATTGCCGACGGTCGGGTGAAAAGTCTAAGACTTCCGAAACGAGCGCTGAGTTTACTGACTACCATCGACTCTCTTATCAGTGGGAAGAGACCGTAGATCGCCAGCATTTTGACGGCCGATCTGCTGAGTGAGGTATCGATCGCTTCCTCCCCGGTTCGTCGAGGAAGGGACGTCAAGAACAGTTTGGGATACTGTATTGCCGAGTTCTATGACCTTACAGAAGTAAAATCCACCTGGAAAATATCGGACTCTCCCCTCTCTTCTCTCTCCGAACACCAAAGATATTTAACACAATCTGCCGATTCAGTGCTGTATGATGCGACAACAGGAGTCGGAGGTCCCGAAAACGACTGGATACATCCTCGGGATTGGACAAGTTATCCAACTCTTGAGTTTCCCCTTACTGGTGATGGGGCAATTCCTCCTCCAGACGGACGACCTCTCCTTGGTAATTGCTTCGGCGGCGCTCGTGCTTGCAGTCGGGAACTTCGTCGTCCTTTACCAATTGCAGCAAGCGTTATTCGAAAACGGAACGACAGAATGGATGAGTTGGGTGAGCTAGTGCGTCATCGCATGGTTGAGGGGTCACAGAATAGGAACTTCGACAACCGAGCACTACCCGCTGGTGAACTGCCTCGGGGTCAAGTGGTTCGAGACGCCAAAGGCGTCTCGTCATCCCGAAAGACTTCGTCTTTCGGACGACCCCGTGGCATTCGCCTTGCACCGCCTGTAAAACTCAGCAGAGATGGGACGTACGACGGGTTCAGAAGAGTCCGATGACGAACCCAACCCCCATAATGATGAGGACGACAGCGGAGAACGCCGGGAGGTACGGTGTGTACCGCTCGACTTTCTCCTCGGAGTGCTGGTAGCCCGCGATCAACAGCATCGTCAGACTAACGATACCCAGGATGACGGTGAGGGCGTACGCACTCATCAGCTCGAGGCAGTGATTCGACCCGGCACAGAGCGCGATGATCTCGAACTCCTCCTCGTGGGCAAACCCGAGGACGAACGCGAACCACGCGATACCGAGGAGCCCCCGGTCGGCGGCTTCATCGGGATCACCGTGTGAATGTGAGTGCCCACCGACGAACGGAACGAACCCTTTCAGACGCGAAAGTACGCCATTGTCATCGTGGTCGTGCGAATTGTCGCGGGAGGTATCACGTGAACGGCCCTCTTCGTTCGCCTCGCTGTGTTGCGTGTCCGAATCGTGTCGGTGCTCTCTCGAGTGGTGTTCGTGGTCATGCGAGTCTCCGTGGTTGGCGTGACCGGAGTCGTGGTCATCATCGTGACCGCCGTGAGCATGTCCGTGGAAGTACTCACGGATGCCAAGCGCTATCAGCAGGACACCGGCCACGAGACTGACTGGCCCGCCGATTTGGATGCCACCGGCTATCGTAATCGGCTCGTTGACCTGTGTGAGGTTGAAGTAGTCCTTCGCGTAGAAGAACACGCCGACCATCGCGATACTACTCACGAGATGGCCGACGCCGATGATGAAACTCGCGGCGAACCCGTACACCCACTTGTTCGTCTGATCGAGGGCGTACGACGCGGCAACGGGCCATCCGTGGCCCGGCTCGATACCGTGAACGGCACCGAGTGCGACCGCCCCGAGGAGAAGGCCGAGCGATTCACCGTGTAACATCCCTTGAGATGCATATCGGCCGATCGTGCGGATAACGGTTGTTACTACCGTACCGGGGGAATCGTAATACTAGGGGACCTTATGAAAGCGGAACGAGTTCGCCTATATGCGAACGAGCTTCAGTATCCCCGATGAAGTCGTCGAAGAGTTTGACCAGGTGTGGCAAGAACAGGAACTCGAAAACAGGTCGCGGGCGGTCAGAGAAGCGATGCTCGAGTATATCGAATCACACTCGCGCCTCGAGGAGACGAGCGGTGACGTCGTCGCGCTCGTCGCCTTCGATTATCGTCACCACGAGGTAATTCGAGAGCTTCACGCCGTTCAGCACAGGTATCAGGACGTGATCCTCAATACGAGTCACACACACCACGGCGAATGGTGTCTCGAGTCGCTGTTCTGTCGGGGGTCAGCCGAGCAAGTTCGGGAGTTGACTTATCGACTCCGCGACTTCGACGGTGTGCGGCGAGTGAAAGTGATGGTGATCAGAGATAGCGCGGAATGAATTACGCTCCGCTATTGCTGTTCGATGGGTCACAGGTTTCGTTCCTGCTCTCGATACTGAGCGATGGAACAACTGTCGACGGAACGCTCTCTGTGAACCCGGTCGTGGGATACGACGAGCATAGCAACGGCGCAGGAGTTTTTATGTGTGCATGTAGTACTGTGTACTACGATGGCGACGAAAACGATTTCACTCGACGAAGAAGCGTACGAGCGCCTGAAGGCTCGGAAGAACGAAGGGGAAAGCTTCAGTGAAACCGTCAAACGCCTCGCGGGAGAACGGTCGTGGAACGAAGTTACGGGCATCCTCTCCGAGGAGGAAGCGACGGACCTCGAGAGCGCTATCGAGGACGGACGCGCTCGGTCCACAGAACGGAGTAACCGCCTCACAGCAGCGCTAGACGAAGCTGTTGACGACGAGAAGCCGGAATGATTCAGGATACGTCGTTCATTATCGATTTATTGCGCGGAGACGAAAATGCGAAACGCCTTCTCGAGATCCTCGAAAAGGAGTCACGACCACAAAGAGTGTCCGCTGTGACGATACTCGAACTTTACGAGGGCGTCGCCCGTTCACAGACACCGGAAACGAAACGAGAGCGTATTCTCGACGTACTTGAAACGAAGCACGTCATAACCGCCGACCAAACGGTAATGCGGAAAGCCGGTAAACTCTCCGGTGGGCTACTCAACGACGGCGAGCGAATCGAGCGGGAAGACTGTATTATCGCCGCTACTGCCCTGCTGAACGATGAGCCAATCATCACCAGAAATACCAAACATTTCAACCGTTTCGATGACCTCGAAGTACGGTCGTACTAGTACTGCGGTAATTGCGGGTTCCACAGTCTACTCTCGTTCTAGAATTCAGTGGCGTTCGTGTTTCTGCGAAAAGGAGCCAGGTAACGTAGACGCGGATCGCTACGAGTAGGCATCTCCCGCTGTAGCTGTTACCGATTCTCGCGCTGATGGACCTTGTTCAGTTCGATCAACATCCGAAACGTCGCCTTGACGAGGTTCGGGTCGAGGTCGAACTGCGCTGCGTTTTCCCCGGCTCGTTCCATGACCTGTTCTTCCTGTTTCTCGTCGGTCGTCGGCAGGTCCCGTTCGTCTTTGACCGCGGCGATGGTGTCCGCGACGTACGTTCGCTGGGCGATGAGTTCGACCAGTTCCTGGTCAATCGTCCGGATCTCCTCGCGAAGCTCGTCGAGATCCATCTCCTCCGGCTTTCGATTCTCCCCGTCTTTTGGTGAGTCCTGAGTCATTGTGTTCGTGTTCCGTCGGTTCGTGTCCGTAGCAACCGCGTCGATCCATCTCGGCGATCCCAGCGTTCGCGAACCCCCTCGAGTTGCGCCCGATCGCCGATCGCAACGAAGCTCGAGCCGGTTCCGGACAGTGAGACGCCCTCGACTGCGGGCAACACGTCGAGCATCGGATCGGTGGAAAACCCGAGCGCGCCACAGAAGGCGAAGCCGTTGACGGTCATCGCCTCGCCGTAGCGCCCCTCGAGCGCGAGTTCGGCGACGAGATCCGCCATCGGCGCGATTCGTTCGCAATCGGAGATATCCGCGTCGGCGCTGAACGCCTGTTCCGGCGGCGTGTAGACCAGCGCGTGCCAGTCGACGCTCTCGTGAGCGAGTAGTTCGTCGGTCGTATTGTCGGTGATCGTCACGCCGCCGAGCATGCTCGCGCTGGCATCGTCGAACGCGCCGGTCGCGGTCACGCCGGCCTCTCGAGCGGCCTGTACGCCGAGCCGACAGGCGTCGACGCGTTCGACCGCGTCGTCGATCTCGAGGGCGTCGAGCGTCGCGATCACCGTCGCGTTAGCCGCGGCACTCGAGCTTTTGAGTCCGGCAGCCATCGGAATCTCGCTCTCGGTGCGAACGCGTGCCCCGACCGTTTCGGCGTCGAGTCCGGCGTCCTCGGCGTAGCGCTCGAGGGTCATTTCGGCGCAGTACTCGATGAGCGTCGTGTCCGCATCGGGTTGGTCGGCGATCGAAGCTTCGATTTCGCCGTCGTTGGTCAGATCGACCGTCGCTGTCGTCTCGAGGTCGATAGCGAAGGCTGAACCGGTTCCGGTCGCGAGCGCGTTCAGCACCGTTCCTGCGGCGGGGGAGACAGCACGGCCGTCCATATCTACCACCATTCAGAGCGGGTATTTACCGCTGGCGGTCGACGCCGTTTTGGCCGGAGCGGTCGATGGCACGGTCCTCGAGAGATTCCGCGTCGAATCGCGGGCTTCGAGAGCGGTTCGTTTTTGCGAGTCCATCGCGTCAGTCTGACTATGAGCATGCGAAGCAACGTCGCCCCCAGTACGCTCGAGGTCGACCTGGTCGATGGCGGCATCGTCGTTCACTACCTCGACGGGCGCGAGGCGTTCTATCACGGGCCGCCGAAGGCGGTCGAGAAGTCGATAACGACGCCGCCGGGAAAGGAGGTTCACGTCCTCGTCACCGATCCGGACGGCATCGAGGGCGTGATGACCTACGTCAACGACCGGAACACGCACGACGACATCCTCGAAACGACCGGCGTCGGTCGTGTCATGCTTGAGGGAACCGACGAGGAAGAGCTGTTCCCCGGCGTTCGGGTCTCGACAGAAGCGTACTCGATCCGCGTCGAGGCTGAGCCGGCGATGGTCGACGGCCGCGTGTTCGTCTTCGCCGAGGACGAGATGAGCGAACACGCCTACGAACTCGTCGCGGGTGAGGCGTGATGCTCGTAGCAAGGGATCGTCTGCTCGCCGACGGTGGTGCGTGATGCCGCTGCAAAAGCAGTGGCACGATCTGAATCGAAAAACCATCGGCCGGGTTCCGGATCGACCGGGCGTCTACGAACTCGGTGACGCGGACGGAGCGGTGACTCAGATCGGCACCGGAATCCTTCGCGACGAACTCAAAACGGCGCTCGCCTACGGCGACGGGGATCGCGTTCGGTGGACGGCGACGCAGACTCGAGCGCAGGCCCAGGAATTGGCTGGCGAACATCGGGAACGGCTCGAATGAGTGCCCGAAGGCGGACGGAAGGGAATCTGGGAAGCCGCTGACGGACAGTCGGAGCGCACACTGAGAGCGCCACGGACGAGCGTCACTGGATGTAGGACGGATCGTCCCCGTCGCACTGGGTTTCGTGGTCGACCGCCTCGCTCTCGTCGGTAAAGAGCAGCCCGCAGGTTTCACACTCGTACCACGTGGCGTTGTCGCGCTCTGTCTCGACGACCATGCTTCGTCTATTGGGAAGAACGCCCAAAGGCGTTTCTCCGGCAGGGTCGCTCGCTGGCACAGACGTACCTTCGAAATCCCGCGGGACAATTCTCAAGACCGTACGGCTGAAACGATGGAGTATGAGTGAGTCGGATTCCGTGCAGGTAACCCTGACCGTTCGGGCCGCCGAGAAACGCGATGCGGGACGCGGTGTGGCCCGAATCCCGGAGATAGCCCGGCGGAAACTCGGTGTGCTGAGCGGCGACACCGTCGTGATCGACGGCGAGAAGACGACGATCGCCAAGATGTGGCCGGCCGATCCGTCGATTCCAGAAACCGTCATCCAGATCGACGGCGACACGCGAGCCAACGCGGGCGTTCACGTCGGCGATACGGTGGCCGTTCGAGCGAAAGACACCGCCGCGATCAGACAGGCCGAGCGCGTAACCCTCGGCGCGCCGTCGGAACTCACCGAGGCAGAGTCGCAGTTGGCAGAGCGGGTCGCGACCCAGAAGCTTCGAAACCGCCCGATCAGAGCCGGCGAACAGATCCGAATCGAGGGCGTCGCACCCGAGCCCTTTACCGTGCTGGATACGGACCCCGACGGTGACGTTCGTATCACGAGTTCGACGTCGATCAACGTCACCCAGGCGGACCCGACGGCAAGCGGGTCCGCTGATAATCCACCGTCCTCGTCCGAACCGGCCGGCGAGCGCGACCCCGAACCGGAGACATCATCGGGGGTAACCTACGAGGATATCGGCGGCCTCGACGAGGAGCTCGAGCTGGTCCGCGAGATGATCGAACTCCCGCTCTCGGAGCCGGACCTCTTTCAGCGACTGGGCGTCGAGCCGCCCTCTGGCGTCTTGCTCTACGGGCCGCCAGGGACGGGTAAGACGCTGATCGCTCGAGCGGTCGCCAACGAGGTCGACGCCAACTTCGAGACCGTTTCGGGCCCGGAGATCATGTCGAAGTACAAGGGCGAATCCGAAGAGCAGCTTCGGGAGACGTTCGAGGCCGCTCGCGAGAACTCGCCGACGATCATCTTCTTCGACGAAATCGACTCGATCGCGGGCACGCGAGACGACGACGGGGACGCCGAAAACAGGATCGTAGGCCAGTTGCTGACGCTGATGGACGGCCTCGACGCCCGCGGCGAGGTGATCGTCATCGGGGCGACGAACCGCGTGGATTCGATCGATCCGGCGCTCAGACGCGGCGGGCGCTTCGATCGCGAAATTCAGATCGGCGTTCCCGACGAGGAGGGGCGAAAGGAAATCCTGCAGGTTCACACCCGCGGCATGCCGCTTTCCGACGACGTTCGCATCGACAAAATCGCGGCTCGAACACACGGCTTCGTGGGGGCGGATCTAGACGCGGTAGCCAGCGAGGCAGCCATGGCGGCCATTCGAGGGAGGCCGACCGACACCGACGGTCGCACGGCCTGGAATCAGGACCCGAAGGTGACCAAAGCTCACTTCGACGCGGCGCTGGCCTCCGTCGAACCCTCCGCGATGCGCGAGTACGTCGCCGAATCCCCGACGACGGACTTCACCGATGTCGGCGGACTCGAAGACGCAAAGCGAACGCTGCGCGAGTCGGTCGAGTGGCCGTTGACATACGACAGGCTGTTCGAGGAGACGAACACGAATCCGCCGTCGGGCGTCCTCCTTTATGGTCCGCCCGGGACTGGGAAAACCCTCCTTGCTCGTGCGCTCGCAGGCGAAACCGACGTGAACTTCGTTCGCGTCGACGGCCCCGAAATCGTCGACCGGTACGTCGGCGAGTCGGAGAAGGCCATCCGCAAGGTATTCGAACGCGCCCGCCAGGCCGCACCCTCTATCGTCTTCTTCGACGAAATCGACGCCATCGCGGGCACTCGAGGCGAGAGCCACGAGGTGACCGAACGCGTCGTCTCACAACTGCTGACGGAACTCGACGGGATGAGCGAGAATCCGAACCTCGTCGTCCTCGCGGCGACCAACCGCCGGGACTTCATCGACCCCGCGTTGCTCCGGCCGGGCCGACTCGACACGCACGTGCTCGTTCCCGAACCCGACCTCGAGGCGCGACGGAAGATCCTCGAGGTTCACACCCGCGGCAAGCCCTTCGCCGACGACGTGGACATCAACGCCTTCGCGGACGAATTCGAGGGGTACACGGGCGCGGACCTCGAGGCGCTCGTTCGCGACGCCTCGATGAAGGCCATCCGGGAGGTAGCCACGGAATACGGGCCCGAGGAAGCCAACGAACGGGCGGGCGATGTCGTCATCGAGCGCTCGCATCTCGAGGCGGCAAAGGGCGCGCTCGAGGGCGAGCAATAGCTGAACAATAGCACGTTCTGAAAGTACTCAGACCGGCGAGTACGGCCGACTGCTTGACCTATTTTTCTCCGATGGCTCCGATCGACCCGATCTCACCAGCGTCGTTCGGCGAGTTCAGTATGACGGTCTCTCCCGCCGTCGTCGATTGCCCTGGCTCGATTGCGATGTCGTCCCCCGAAACGCCCGCGGGGAACAGAACGTCGACGCGACTGCCGAAGGCGATGTGTCCGATCCGCTGTCCGCGCTCGAGCCGATCGCCCGCTTCGACGTACGGATGAATCCGTCTGGCGAACGCGCCGGCGACGAAGGTGACGGTCGCCGTGGGGGCTGTCGTCGGTTCGTCGTCTGATTCGTCTTTCGACGCGTCTTCTACAGGCGTTTGCCAGTCGGGGACGACGGCTGCTGGATCCTCTAGCTCGAGCGTCACGTGAACCCGCTCGTTCCGATCGGAGTCTTTGGAGAAGGCGGGTCTATTTGCGCCGTCGATGTGTTCGACGTCGACCACCCGGGCATCGAACGGAGCCCGAACGACGTGGACGTGCCAGACGTTCATGAAAATCCCGAGGCGAGCCCGGTCGCCTTCCGTTCGGAGAACGGAGACGTTTCCGTCGGCGGGGGCGACGGTTCCCGACACCGGTGGCGTTCGATCGGGGTCGCGAAAGAACGCGAGCGTCGCGACTCCGAGCGCGAGCGAGACGACGCTCGCGGTGACGCTGATCAGAACCGCAAACGGTGCGACCACGAGCGGCCAGATCGCGTACTTCCAGGCGCCGGGCGCGAACTTCATAGGAAGAGAGATGCGGCCGAGTCGTTTGGCCGTTTCGGACTATCGAAGAGACAGTCTGTTCGGCGTTCGCGACCGCGGGGTCGAACCTCTTCGAGACGGGACGTTCCTTCTGTCTCGGAAATCTTTTAGCCGACAGGACCCTCAATCCGAATAATGGGTTCCTCCTCAGCGTCGGGAACTGTCGTAGTACGACGGCGCTCGCTCGCAACAACTCCCGCTACAATTCAGCCGGTGAGCCGCTGATATGTGGCCGTGGGAGCACGCGATCGTTGGATACGTCGTCTACTCGCTGTTCTGTCACGTGTACTACCGAGCGCCACCGGGCGGACTCGAGGCCTTCGCGGTCGTGTTCGCCTCGGTCCTTCCGGACCTCATCGACAAGCCGCTGTCCTGGCAGTTCGGCGTCTTCGAGTCGGGGTACGCGCTCGGTCACTCGATTTTCTTCATCGTTCCGCTCACGGTTGCTGTTGGGCTCATCGCTCGGTCATACGATCGGACACATGTTGGCGTCGCATTCGGCCTCGTCTACCTCTTGCACCTGCCAGCGGACGTCATCGACAGGCTCGTTAGAGGTGGCTATTTCGTGCCCGAAATCGCCTTTTGGCCGGTCGTATCGGTTGGCACCCACGACCAGAGCGTTGCGTTCACCGAACAGTTTTTCTCGCTGCTAGGCTCGTATACCTACGAACTCTTCTCGGGCTCCCCGTCCCAGTATCTCCTCTTACAGCTCGGGTTGGCCATGTTCGCCGCGCTGTTGTGGCTCTACGACGGCGCTCCCGTGCTTCGGGAGGTCCTCCTCGGCCTGAAGGAATTGGTCGTCCAAGACACTCGAGAGTTTAGCTAATCGCTACCTATCCGTTGGAAGTCTGAAGCCGGTCTAAGAATAGCGGGGTTGCACCCTCGAAATTCGCTCCGAGGTGATACCGTGCCCGTCAGTGGCCCAGCACTCGGAGGATGATCCCGAGGATGATCCCCGAGAGGCCGACGAGCAGCCCGACGCCGGGGATAATTGGGATCGGAATCAGTCCGATCGCGAAGACGATAGCGAGAACGATTACGACGGTCGAAAGTCTAACCATACTACATTTTTCTCTATTTTCGACGTAGCTGTTGGGCTTGCCTGTGCATCCTGCCTTTCCGTTTGTTCTCAATACTGTCAAAACATGCGAACGGTCCGTCGAGGTCTCCCGCCGGTGACTGTACAACAGAACCCGTATCAGTATGGCGTGAACTCGTCAACCAATGCCAACCGAACGTGAAAAGATGGTCGCAGGAGAGCTGTACGATCCTGAGGATCCGGAACTGGTCGCCGACCGCCAGGCCGCGCGTGATCTGACCGAACGGTTCAATCAAATTCCGGTCTCCGACGAACCCCGGCGCACAGAACTCGCGGACGACCTGTTCGGCTCGGTCGGGGACGACGTGTACCTCGAGCCGCCGTTTCGATGTGACTACGGCTATAACATCCACGTCGGCGACGGGTTCTATACGAATTTCGAGTGCGTCATCTTGGACGCCGGCCGGGTCGAAATCGGGGACGACTGCATGCTCGCTCCGGGAGTCCATATCTACACCGCGACTCATCCGCTCGAGGCCGCCGAGCGCGTGAAAGGGCCGGAGTACACGAAGCCGGTCACTATCGGCGACGAAGTCTGGATCGGTGGGCGAGCGGTGCTCAATCCCGGCGTAACCGTTGGAGACGGTGCGGTAATCGGATCGGGGTCGGTCGTCACCGACGACGTTCCAGCGAACGTCGTGGTGCAGGGAAATCCCGCGGAAATCGTCAAAGAACTCGAGTGAGACGCCGACTCGATGCTCGAGTTCGAACTCGACGAACGGCCTGGGATCCGACGTTCGATGGCAGTGATTGAATCGCTACCATCGGGATTCGAATTGAACAGCAGACTTTTACCATTGGATTGTTGACTCTACTCATGGAACGGACGGGACAGGGCATTCTCGGCATCCAATTGACTGTCGTCGGATTGCTCGTCGTCACGTACTTCGATGGTGTGGCGTCGGTGCCGTTGGTTGGTCTAGCTCTCGGTGTCGTCGGGACGGTCGTTACGGTGACGGCGGTCACGAGCCCGCCATAGGGCCGCGAACTCGAGCGGTCAGTAAGCCATTCTGATTTCTGTCCCCGGTTTACCTAGTGTAAGCACCGAACCCGACCGGGTAGGCGCAGCAATCACCGGGAACGAAGTATGTCATGGATTCCTTACAGGGGAATGATGTATGAGGATCGCGTAGGCTACTCTCCGAAAACGACCGGCGCTCCCTGCCATGGAAATTATCGAACCAATCGGCCACCACGAACTTCTTCTCGTCATCGTGCAGTTGACGGTGCTCCTGTTCGTAGCACGCGTCCTCGGCGAGACGTTCAGTTCGATCGGTCAGCCGGCGGTCGTCGGCGAACTCCTCGCCGGCGTGCTCCTTGGGCCCTCGCTGTTAGGATTCGTCGCACCGGGTGTCTACGAGTCGCTGTTCGTCGTTTCGGAGAGTCAGTTTCACCTCCTCGAGATCATCTCGTGGCTCGGGCTCATCATGTTGCTCCTGGTCACGGGCCTCGAGACTGACATCGACCTCGTCATTAGCAAAGGAAAGACGGCCGTCTTCCTCTCGCTCGGTGGCATCCTCGTCCCGTTCGCGACCGGCTTTGCACTCGGGTGGTTCCTCCCCTCGGAGTTCATCGTCTCCGCGGATCACCGACTCGTGTTCAGCCTGTTCATCGCCACCGCGATGAGCATCTCGGCGATTCCGGTCATCGCGAAAATCCTCTTGGAACTGGACGTGATTCGGCGCGATATCGGCCAGTTGATACTCGCGGCGGGAATGGTCGACGATACGATCGGCTGGATTCTGCTCGCCACCGTCGCCGGACTCGCGCGGACCGGCGTCGCGGATCTCGGTTCGGCGGCGGTGACGATCTTCTCGGTGCTCGTGTTTCTCGGAGCCGCGTTCACGATCGGCCGACGGCTCATCGCTGAGACGATCAGGTGGGTCGACAACGCCATCGGCAGCGATATCGCGTTGCTGTCGACGGTAATGGTCTTTGCACTCGCCGCGGGGGCGCTCACCCAGTATATGGGCCTCGAGGCGATTCTCGGCGCATTCGTCGTCGGCGTGCTGGTCGGCCAGGTCAAGCGGTTCACCTTTCAGGTTCGCCACGTCTTCGAAACGATGACGCTCGCTATTTTCGCGCCGCTTTTCTTCGCTATCGCCGGGTTGCGGATGGACCTCGCCACACTGGCTGATCCGCTCGTGTTCGGCGTCGGTCTCGTCGTCCTCGCCGTCGCCTGCGTCGGAAAATTCGGCGGGATCATGGGGGTCTCGGGACTGGCCGGCCTCTCGAAGTGGGAGGGTATCACCATCGGCGGCGGCATGAACGCTCGAGGCGCGATGGAGATCATCGTCGCGACGATCGGCCTCGGCCTCGGAATTTTGACGACGAGCATGTACAGCATCATCGTCATGGTCGCCATCGTCACGTCGCTGATGGCCCCCGCGATTATGCGCTGGTCGATCCCGAAGATCGAAATGGGGGAAGCAGAACGGCAGCGTATCGAACGCGAACGGTACCTCGAGGACAGCTTCGTCAACAACCTCAATCGGGTGCTGCTGCCGACTCGAGGGACCGTCGATACGCAGTACGCCGCCCGGCTGATCAGCCCGTTGCTCCGAAACCTGCAGGCCGATCTGGACCTGCTCTGCGTGACACCATCCGCTGAATCGGGGCGGACACACCGCGGAGTCCGCGGTCGACTCGGTCGACTCGTCGCCCGAATCGGGGGCCGCTCGGAAACCGGGACGGACTCGGGAACGGACGAGCTCGAGTATCGATCCGATTCCGACGAAATCGATCGCGTCTTTTCGAGCGTTGAACGAAGATTGGGTCCGATTGCCGGAGAGACGAGACGCCTCGTCCGAGAAAGCGATGGGAGTCCAGCGGAGTCCATCCTCGAGACTGCCACCGGCGGGTACGATCTGGTCGTTCTCGGCGAGCGAACGCTCGAGCGCTCACCCAGCAGGCCGTTGTTTAGCCAGACGGTCGATCGCGTCGTTCAGGAGACGCCGTGTCCCGCAATGGTGGTGAGCACGTCCGACGCCGTAAAGCAGGATCCGACGTCGATAGACGACCCGATCGATCGGATTCTGTTGCCGACGATCGGGACGCAAACGAGCCGTCACGCCGCCGAAGTGGCGTTTACGATCGCGCTCGAGGAACGCGCGCTCGTCGAGATCGTCCACGTCGTCGCCAGCCACCGATCGGACGATCGGTTCGTCCGTCGAACGCCGCGCTCTCACGAACTGGATGTCGGCGACCGGATCGTCGACCGCGAGGCCGAACTCGGGAGACAGCTGGGAGCGAAAGTCGTGACCACGGTAACGGTTTCGGACGATCCAGGCGAAGAACTCGTCGATATCGCCGACCGAACTGACGCCGACGTCGTCGTGATGGGCTCGAACACGCGGCCGATGACCCAGCGGGCGTTTTTCGGGCCCAACGTCGAGTACGTTCTGACCAACGCTCCTTGCCCGGTCGTCGTACTCAGCTCGCCGTGAATCCGATCTGTACACGGAAGTCCTCCTCGCAGCGAACGGAGACGATAACGCAACTTCCATCAACAATTTGAAGCCATTTCCGGTGAACGCTTCGGTGTGCCCTCATCCAGTCCACAACCGTTGCTCGGGAGCGACGAGCTCACACTCGCCGTCGTCGCTTTCCTCTCGGCCACTCTCGTCGTCATCCCCGCAGTCGTCTCCGCTCGCCGACCCTCCGACAGTCGTCTGTTTCCAGCGGCGGTCGGAGCGGGATACGCGGTGATCTGTCTCGCCCTCTGGGGCGTCACTCGGTCCGTCACGGGAGTTTCACTTCCAGTTAAACGAGATGTTGTCGCCGTTATCGCCGTATTTTCCGTGTGTAGTCTCTTCCTGTGTTTCAATGCAGCAATTCCGGTGTATGCGTACCGTCGCGAACGACTCGTTACGCCGCTCGTGTGGGCATTTCTTACGACGACTGCCATGCTCGCAGCGTTTTTCACCGTTCCGAACGAGTCGGGCGTGCTCACATACAAACTCGTCCCGCTTCCGATGACGCTCGTTACCGAGGTCGATCCGCTATTCGTATACACCGGATACGTTCCGGTGAGCCTCGGTGGTATGCTGATCGTCGGCGTCGTCGAGTTGGTCTGTCGAAAGCAATTCGGCGTGTTCTTTCTGCGGGTGTAATCGCGAGCGAAGTGGATTCTCGAGCGTGTCATTCGATCTGGAACGGACAAAATTCGAACTGGTGGTCGGACCGTTCGGCTAGCAGATCCCCGCCGCTACCTGAATTTTTGTATCATGACCTCGTCGTTTTAGCTATGATCGAGGCCATCCTGGAATCGCCCGAGGCGCTGCTCGCAGGGCTTGGAATCTTCATCCTCGGCTATGTGATTAAATACCGGGAGTGGTCCTTCCTCATCGCCGGCTACGACGCATCGACCGAGGTGTCAAAATCGGTCGCAGCCAGCGTCGTTGGCAACCTCGCGATCCGAGTCGGGATCGCAACGATGCTCTTCGGCGTGTTCGCCGCCGGTAGCTCGATACCGGAAGCGGTCGCGTTCGCCTTCGCCGCTTTCGTCCTTCTCGCCGCTGCTCGAGCAATCTATCGGCTGCAGACGTACCAGACCGCTCCGGCGTGAGAGCCGTTCGTCGCTCCGTTCGTTCGTTCGTTCCCGTCGGGATGGGCTTCTTGAGCGGATTTGTGGAACGATCCCGGAACCCAGTCGTGGTGGTTCCGTTGAACTCTACCGGTACGAGAGTGGAAGTTTATGAATGATACGACACATATTCCTGTCTGAGAAAGCTATTGAGAGCATATGAGTGGCGAAGAGAACGAAGACGACGCGCAGAACAAAATCGGTCTGGGTATCGCAGTCGGAGCGGGCATTGGCGTTGCACTGGGGGTTGCGACGGACAATCTGGCGGTATGGACCGCCGCCGGCATCGGTTTTGGTGTCGCGCTCGGAACGGCGTGGAGCCAGGCAGAAACTGAATAGCCCCGCCTACTGACAAACACGACTCAGCTGTGTAACGAGAATCGTCCGAAGTGCTGGTGAGCGTCGGTGGTTGGTTCATCAGGCTATCGAAGATACACAACTGTCATGGACTCTCTTGGCACCCGTGGTCGATCGCTGGCTCTTCGATATCTCCGCTCTCGAGCACCGTTCGCTGTCGACGACCGCGGCTCATCGAAATTGCGCAATATTCACACAACCCTTATACCGACGCGGTTCCTACTCTGAGACAGTAAAATGGCTAACTCGATGGCAGAACAACTGCAGCAGGATATGGAGTGTGAAGGGCTGCTGGAGTGTATTCACGGGCTCAAGCAACTCGACAAGGACTGTTTCGGTGTCCTCGTCGAAAGCGAGGACGCGCTGACGATCGACGAAGTTGCCGAGCAAGTCGACCGAGAGCGCTCGACCGCCTACCGCTCGATCCAGCGACTGCTCCAGAGCGGCTTCATCCAGAAAGAGCAGATCAACTACGATCAAGGCGGCTACTACCACGTTTATCACCCAACGGACCCGACCCAGATCGCAAACGACATGCAGCGAATGTTAAACGACTGGTACGCGAAGATGGGCCAGCTCATACAGGAGTTCGAGGACAAGTACGAGCAAGCCGAGTCAGGCACCGAAGTTTCAGCCTAGAACGGATACGTCGTCGATTCTCCCGTCGAACCGGTCAGGGCGAAACTGTTTTCATCTCACACTCGAACGAACGGCGTTCTATCGACAGCGATTCGATTCAGCGTTCGGAAGCTTACTCGTTGCTGTCGTCACCGTCGGTTTCGGTACCCTCGTCGGCGCTCGGTGACACTGTGTACGGTCGCATCATGTCGTGGTCTTCATGCTCGAGCATGTGACAATGCCACATGTACTCGCCCGTCTGATCGCTGAACAGCCCTTCGTACTCCCCGAAGTGAACGATTACGTGGACCACTTCGCCGGGGTCGACGTTCACCACGTCGTTCCACCCCTGCTCGTACGGCGCGGGTTCCTCGAGTGCATCTAGTTCGATATCGTCTTCGTCTGGGTCGTAGTCCCCGATTCCCTGTCGCCCCAGCACCTGGAAGTGGACCAGGTGAAGGTGAATCGGATGGGACATTCCGGTTCGGTTGACGAAACTCCAAATTTCGGTGTCGCCGAGTGTCGGCTCCTCGGTAACAGCGTCGTTTACCATGTGACCCGAGGGATCGTCGGCGGTTCCCAGCAGGTGAAGCTTTCGGTCGTACTCATCAGTGTCGCCGGCGTTGAGCGTCAGATATCGCTCGTTATCGACGGAATCGGTCGGGATTTCGGGCACCTGCACTAACTCGCTGGGGAGGTCGTAGCTATCCGCTGTGGTTTCATCGTCGCCCACGTCGAAGAGCATGATCTCGGGCAGCGGAACGAGGTCGTCGTCCGGATTGTCCGCTTCACCCCGATACAGCGCGGGCGCGTCGTTGTGAAGAAGCAGGGTTTCGCCTGCGTACTCACTGAAATCGACGACGACGTCGGCTCGCTGGCCGCCGGATAGCTCGAGGCGGTCTCCAACCTCGACCGGTTCGGAGAGAAGCCCCCCGTCGTTTCCAATCTGGACGAACTGCGGTCCGTCAGCGTCGAGTTCGCCCGACGATTCGTCGTACTGGAGGAGCTTGAGGTTGTAGTATCGACTGTTCGCGCCGTTGAGGAGTCGGAGCCGATACGACCGGGGCTCAACCGAGAGCCGAGGCCACGCTTTTCCGTTGACGACCGACGTATCGCCGTAGAACTGTGGAACGATACTCGGGTCTGGATACGATCCGTCGCCGATATCCTGTTCCTCAGAGATAGCGGTCGGATAGAACAACGATCCGTCTTCGTTGAAGCTTCGGTCCTGCAGGACGATCGGGACTTCGTATTCGCCATCGGGAAGGTCGAGATTTTGTTCGCGCTCGCTGCGAAGGAGATAGAACCCAGCGAGACCGGCGTACACGTTTAACCGCGTGATTCCGAGCGCGTGATCGTGATACCATAGCGTCGATGCTGGTTGATCGTTTGCGTAGTAGTCGTCTTTGGACTCGAACTCGGGTCCCGTCTCCGCGAAGTCTCGAGTGTACCACGCCTGTGCGTGACCGTCGCTTTCAGCTTCGACGTTCCCGCCGTGAAGGTGAGTTACTGCGTGTACGCCTTCCGTATCGTACGGGATTATGTCACTGTGAATCGACGTATCGACGGGGAGGAGGTGTTCGTCCGGGAGGTTGTTCTGCCACCGAACCCGGATCGGTTCCCCCTGCTGGGCCTCGATAGTTGGACCTGGGAACCCCCCGCCGTATCCCCAGACAGTCGTCGCCGGAAGATCGGAGTGGAGTTGCTGTTCGGTTTCGCTCATCTCCACTTCGTAGTAGGGATCTCCCTCTTTCGTCCCCGTCGGTTCGAGGACACCTGGTCGAGGGAGGTCGTCGACCCACTTCTCGAGATCAGGCGACGAGTGGGTCGTTATCGTCTCTGCGGTCTCGGTTTCCTCCGGTTCCGTGTTATCCATCGTACAGCCTGCGAGCGCAGCGATACCCGTTGCACCGGACGCGACGAGGAGTTTCCGCCGCGATAAGTTCGGTTTGAACGGCCCTGTGGATCCTCTCATAATACATGTGAGTGTACGAATCCCACATATATGCGAGTAAAGCCAATTCCGACTTCGTAGGAATTCCACCAATCTATACGCTCGCCGAGGCCCTACTTCGAGGCCCCGTTCAAATCGTACTGTGCCAGGTATCGCTCGAGTCGACCGCCGATTCTCGGCCAAGGTTTTAATAACCGTTGTCGGGTAGTATTGTATATAATGAGCAATATGAATCTCGACCCGGCGACTGTCGCTCGATGTCTCGAAGCGGGCGACCACACTGATCTCTTCGTTCTCGACGTGAGAAACGAAGCCGACTACGAGGAGTGGCATATCGAGGGGAGTACGAACCTCCCGATCTACGACGAATTGCTCGAGTACGATTACTCGACGCTCGAGGACCACATGGAAGACCTGCCGACCGACACGGAAATCGCGGTCGTCTGTGTCGCTGGCGTCACGTCGGCCCGGGCCGCGGAGTTCCTCCGCGAACACGGGTTCGACGCGAAATCGATCGACGATGGAATGAACGGCTGGGGCCGCGTCCATCGCTCGTACGACCTCGCGGACGCAACCGATCTCAAGAATATTGTACAGGTCGTCCGTCCGGGAACGGGGTGTATCTCGTATCTCGTCCACGACGGTGACGAAGCGGTGGTCGTCGATCCGAGCCAGTACATCGATGAGTATCTGAACGCGGCAGACGAGCGCGACCTCGAGATTGTCGGCGTCGCCGATACGCACGCCCACGCCGACCACGTTTCAGGTGCCCGCCGACTCGCCGGTGAACTCGACGTGCCGTACTACCTCCACGAAGCGGACGCAGGCGTCCTCAACGGCGTCACGGAACTCGCGGACGGGGAGACGATAGCACTCGGCGAGCGCGAACTCGAGGTGTGCCACACGCCGGGTCACACGCCCGGAAGCGTTTCGTTTCTGTTCGGCGACGCGCTCCTTTCGGGCGACACGCTGTTCCTCCGGAGCGTCGGCCGTCCCGACCTCGAGGATAGCTCGGAGGACGCGATTCGGGAGGCCTCGAGCCGGCTATTCGATAGCCTCGAACGATTGACTGACCTCGAAGACGAGACGGTGGTGCTGCCCGGCCACTTCAGCGACGAATCGATTCGTCCGCTCGCGACCGAGCTCGGTAATCTTCGCGAAGAGGCGACCAACGAACTCCTGCGTTACGTCGAAGACGGAGATGAATCGTCGTTCGTCGAAACTATCGTCGAGAGTCTCGCGGACGAACCGGCCAACTACAACGAGATCAAACAGATCAACTGGGGCAAAGAGCAGCCGGGTGGCGATGTCGAAGCTCTCGAGCTCGGGCCGAACAACTGCGCGGCGAACTAGGTCCCGACGGTTTTAGGTTAGCCAAAATAAAATTCTCTTTTTGGAAAGGCCCTTTGCCAACTCGCTCATAGTAGTCGTATGGCACTCGTCGAGAACCTCCTCATCGTGTTCGTCGCCGGCCTGCTCACCGCGCTGGCGACTGGGATCGGCGCGTTGCCGTTCTTCTTCGTCGACGATTTCAGCGACCGGTGGAACGTGGGCCTGTGGGGGGTCGCTTCGGGGATCATGGTCACGGTGTCCGTCCTGGGTCTCGTCGACGAAGGGCTCGCATACGCCTCGAGCGGGTTTCCGACACTTCTAATCGGTGGGCTGTTCGCTGGTGTTATACTGGTCGAGGTTTCCGACAGAGTACTCAACGGCGTCACCCTCGGCACCGACGGCCCCGAAATCGACCACCGGTACGAAGACGACAGTGGGATCGACGAGGACGAGGAAATACAGCCCAACGGCACCAGCCACAGCCACGACGAGCCGCCGCTCGAGGCCAAAGCGTTTGCCAACGGCGACCCGAAAACGTTGATCCTCATTCTGGGAATTCTCACCGTTCACAGCTTTCCCGAAGGGGTCGCGGTCGGCGTCTCGTTCGCCGAACTGGGACTCGAGGGCGGCATCTCGGTGCTCGGTCTTTCGATTCCGTTGCTCGCGGTGTTCATGACGGTCGCCATTTCTATCCACAACGTTCCGGAGGGGACCGCTATCGCCATCCCGATGCGAGCGATGGGACTCTCTAACTGGCGCATGGTCGGCGCGGCAGTCTTCTCGAGTCTCCCCCAACCGATCGGCGCGGTGATCGCGTTCGTGTTCGTCTCGTGGGCCGAGGCGTTTCTGCCGTTCGGATTCGGGTTCGCCGCCGGCGCGATGGTCTACCTGGTCGCGACGGAATTCGTCCCCGAAGCGCTCGAAACCGGCGCGGAGTTGCCCAACGGCGGTCGATACGAACTCGTCGCCGGATTCGCCGCAGGCGTCGTGGCGATGTTGCCGGTTGTGGTAGTCTAAACCGTCTTTCGCGGCAGCTGTTACCCAGACCAGAACAGAGAGCGGGAGCGACAGTACTCGCTGTCTGGACGATTGCAATCGATCAGTATCGTTTCTCCCAGTCTCAAATACGACCGATCAAACACCGAGAATCAGTAGTTAGATAACCGATAATTCCACACTAGCCGATACATGTCCCTCCTCGTCCCGCTCGTCGTAACCGGAACTATCGCTGCGTCGGTTGTTTGTGTCATCGTTTACGTAGACACCGGTCGGCGTACCGTGACGACTGGACGATTCCTTCGAACAACCGTGCTCGGAGCAGCGGTTTTCGGCGGGTTTCTACTCCCGCACGTGTTTGAAACGCAACTCGAGTATCTCTATCTCGGGCGGATCAAACCAGAGCCCGTGCTCGTGTCGCCATATGAGTGGCTGCTAGTGAATATTGCGACAGGGGTACTCGTTTGCGTGACTGTGCTTTCCCTGTATTTCGTTGGGAGTCGGTACACGTCGGATGACGGATTTTGACAATCTAGCCACGATGATTAATGGGACCGGTCGTGGTGGGCAGCCTATGGACTCGGAGACAACGGAGTTCGATTTCCTCGTCATCGGTTCGGGTTCCGGACTCGACGTGGCAGGCGCCCTCGCGAATCGCGGTGAGTCGGTAGCGGTCGTCGAAAAAGGCCCGCTCGGCGGTACCTGCCTCAATCGGGGCTGTATTCCCTCGAAACAACTGCTATACCACGCCGAAGTAATGGAGACCGTCGAGCGTGCCGAGGAATTCCGCATCCATACTGACGTAACCGGCGTCGACTTCGCCGATATCATCCGTGAGGTGAACGAGGACGTCTCGAGCAGCGCCGACTCGATCCATCACGGTGTACGCACCTCGAGTCAACACACGCTGCTCGAGGGCGAGGGACGCTTCGTCGATGACCGAACGGTCGAGATTACCGACGGGCCCGACGCCGGCAGGCGCGCTCGAGCCGAGACGGTCCTCGTGGCGGCCGGGACGCGGCCGGTGATTCCGCCGATGGATGGCATCGAGGCAGTCGATCACGTCACTAGCCGAGAGGCGCTCCAGTTGGAAACGCCGCCCGAGGATCTGGTAATTGTCGGGGGCGGCTACGTCGCGGCCGAACTCGCACACTTTTTCGGGACGTTCGGCAGTGACGTGTCGATCGTAGGCCGGCGTCGCCACCTTCTCCCCGCAGCGGACGAAGATGTCGCCGCTGCGTTCACCGAGCGCTACGCCGATCGGTTCGACGTCCACACCGGCTACGAAGCCGTCGCAGCCGCCGAATCCGACGGCGAGGTGACTCTCGAGGCCCGGCAATACCCGCCGGCGTGGGACGACGCGTCCGAGCGCGACGACGTGACCGTAACCGGGGACACGCTGCTCGTCGCAGCAGGCAGGCAGCCGAACACGGATCTACTGAACCTCGAGGCTACGGGCGTCGAAACCGACGATTTCGGCTTCGTCGAGACCGACGAGTACCTCCGCACGACGGCCGACGGAATCTGGGCGCTGGGAGATATCGTCGGGGAGTATCTGCTGAAACACAACGCGAATCACGAGGCACAAACCGTCGTTCGCAACCTGCTCGGGGAGGATCTCGAGCCGGTGGACTACACCGCGATGCCGTTCGCCGTTTTCGGCTCGCCGGAGGTCGCTGGCGTCGGCGCACGCGAGCAGAATCTCGGCGACGCGGGACGAGACTATGCAACCGCTACCTATCGATACGAGGATACAGCCCGCGGACAGGCGATGAAGACCGACGGGTTCGTGAAGGTCATCATCGAACCGGATGGCGAAATCCTCGGCTGTCACATTATCGGTCACGACGCGTCGAACCTGATCGAGGAGGTCGTCGTCGCGATGAAAGCCGGCACGGGAACCGTCTGGGATATTCGCGAGTCGGTCCACATTCACCCCGCGCTTTCGGAGGTGGTCGACCGAGCGTTTTCCGGACGATTCACGCGTCACGGGCCAGGTGCTCACGAGCATGAACACCACCACCACCATGAGCACGATCACGGCCACGACGATCGCCAACACGAGTGAGTCACCTCGAGGTATCGATTCGGCTCACTCGAGCGTTCCAATCAGTAGAAAGGTCTCGAGTCGGGTGTCCTCGTATTCGATGTCGAACCCAGCGGCACGAAGGGCATCGGCCGCTTCATCGGCGCTGTAACGCTCGTCGACCGGCGGGCCGTCATCACCGGGACCCGTCGCCGACCAGTCGACGACGACGAGTCGACCGCCGGACGCGAGAACCCGTCGAATCTCCGCGAGCGCATCCTCGCTCGCGAACTCGTGGTAGGTCATCGTCGAGAACGCGACGTCGATAGCGCCGTCGTCGAACGGAAGGTCGCTCACGTCGCTGGTCACGAGGTCGACGGTCTCCGGAACGCCCTTCTCCCGATAGTATTCGTGCATCTCCGCCTGAACGTCGACCGCGTAGACGGTGCCGGCGTGCGGTGCGACGTCGTCGGTGAAAAAGCCGGTCCCGCTGCCGAGGTCGGCGACAGTGTCGTCGGGTGAGAGCGAAAGCGCCCACAGCAGTTCCTCCGCCGAGAGGAACCGATACCGCCGCCCAGCCCGCTCTAACTTGTCGGCCCGGGACGCATCGAACGTGTGGTACCCCATCGTTACAGTACCTCGAGATTGTTTTCGTCGCGCTCACGGGTGCTGGTCTCGATCGGTCGACCTACTACCGCGGGGGAAAACGTCTCGCGGGCGTCCAACGGGCGGCGGTCACCACGGGCGGTCACGGTGTGCAGTGCTATCGAAGAGAACTCGGCTGGAACGTCAAATCCCACGCTCGAATCTAACTGACCAGGGTCGATGAGCGCCGTCATACTGTGTAGTGTTGGGCCAGTTACGAAAATCACTTCTGGTCCTGCGCCTACTGTATTACAGTGATTGGGCGGATCACACCGAAATCTCGAATCGCGCACCGCCCTCCTCACTGTCGGTAACGCTAATTTCCCACCCGTGTGCGTCCGCGACTTCGGAAACGATGTTCAAACCGAAGCCGGTCCCGTTGTCTGCCGTCGTATAACCTGCCTCAAAGACCACAGTTCGTTCTGACTCCGGAATACCGGGACCGTCGTCTTCGACGTAGAAGCCATCTGCCGTTTCGCCTACAGTCACCGTCACGTCATCGCCAGCGTGTTCAACCGCATTGCGGAACAGGTTCTCGAACAGCCGTCGGAGCTGATCCCTGTCGGCCTCGACAGTCAGATCCCCCTCGATATCGAGTGTTTTGGTGTTCGACATCGACGCAACCGAAGACTCCCGTGCTACCGACTCGAGTGAGACGCTCTCGAACTCCATCGCTTCATCACCGGCCTGCGCGAGCGCGAGTAAGTCCTCGACAAGGGCGTCCATGCGGCCTAACGCGTGTTCTATGTCGGGTATGTGTTCGCTGTCACACTCTTCGCGAAGTAACGTGAGCCGGCCTTGTGCAATCTGAAGCGGGCTTCGAAGGTCGTGGCTGACGATGCTCGTGAACCGGTCGAGGCGTTCGTTCTGCTCGAGGAGTTCCGTTTTTTGTCTTTTCTGTTCGGTGATGTCCCGATCCATTGCGACGAACCTGTCTTTGCCGTTCAAGTCGAGTCGGATGAGGTGGACTTCAACGGGAACAGTCGTTCCGTCTTTCCGCTCGAGTTCTCCCTCGAATCGCCGCGGCTCGTTCGTCGGGAGTCCATTCCAGAACGACCGTCCGCGGTCTTGATCGGCGGTCGGATCGAGTTCCCAGACCGTGTTGCCGACGATTTCTGCCTCCGTATATCCGAGTTCGTCACAGAAGCGCTGATTGACGTGTCGGATGATTCCGTCAGCGTCGTGAATGGCGATCAGGTCGGGCGAGTACTCGAAGAGCGCCTCGAGGCGCGCCGTCTGTGCTTGTAACTGCTCTTCATCGGTCTTTGACTTCGTCACGTCGTCCTGAAAGCCGACGAAGTACTCGATGTCGCCGTCGTCGTCGAAAAGCGGTGCGATGCGGACGCGATTCCAGAACTCGGTGCCGTCTTTGCGGTAGTTCCGGAGTTCGACCGTCACCGGTTCCTGGGTATCAATCGCCTCTCGAAGGGTGGCTACCCGTTCCTCGCTCGTCCGTTCGCCCTGAAGGAATCGACAGTTCCGACCGAGTACCTCGTTTTTCCCGTAGCCGGTCAACTCGGTGAATTTGTCGTTCACGTAGATGATCGGATTGTCCTCAGCGTGGGGATTGGTCAGAATAATGCCAACCGGCGCTTCGTCCATCGCGCGTTCTCGCACCGATAACTGCGTTTTGACTGCCCCGTCGCCGCTCGGGCCCGAGATCGTACAGATGAGCGCCCCGTCGTCCGTGTACGAGAGCGTGTGCTCGAGGTCGATCGTAGTCTCGTTCTTTCGAACGAACGAGGTGTGGCCGTGCCAGCGACCGTCGCGAGCAGCGGGCAGCAACGCGTCGTATATTTCGTCGATGTCTTCATCCCGATAGAGCCTCTCCCAGTGGGCTCCGACGAGTTCCTCGCGAGTGTAGCCGAGGAGGTCCGCGTACGCCGAATTGACGTACTCGAAGCATCCGTCTTTGCTCAGGATACCGATCCCATCGTGTGCGGTTTCGATCGCCTCGAGACCGCGGCCGAGGTACCGTTCTGCCCAGTACCGTTTCACAGCGTTGTGGATTCGATTGGCGAGCACCTGATACTGTTCGGTGCCACCTCCCTTCTGGAGATACTCCGTAACTCCCGCTGTGATCGCCTCACTGGCGATCTCCTCAGAGCCCTTCCCGGTAAAGAGGACGAACGGGAGGTCCGGATTCTCCCTACGGACGCGTTGGAGAACTTCCAGTCCGTTTAACTTGGGCAGATCGTAGTCACTGACGACGCAGTCGACCTCGATTTCACCCGCTTCGAGTGCGGCGAGCGCATCTCGAGCGCTGGTTTCGGTCTGTACGGAGAAGTGCTCGCGCTCGCGCTCGAGAAACGTCGCGACGAGGGCTGCGAAACTCGAGTCGTCGTCGATATGGAGAATCTCGATAGTTTTTGCCTCCGGTAACGCGAACGCGCGGATCTCAGAGGGAGCGTTCGAGTGCATACTGACCGGTTAGGTGTGATGAGTTATGTCAGTATTGACTACTGTGTCCGTTGGGTGCTCCGTTCCGAGTGGATGACCGCATCGGTACCACCGGACCCGTACTGGTGTTGGACCGGGACCCACAGTGACAATCACAACTGCACAGCTTGGCAGGTGTAAACTTTCTGCACCGTGTAGAAAGTCTACACAGTGTATACTCTACTACTGCGAACAGTGTCTATCCTCGACGCTACCGACAGCTTCCTCCTTGCCACGACCAGTATCTCGACCTATACGACTGGAATCTGTTTCAGGGCAGCTGAACGATCGCTTGCTCCCCTTCCGACGTTTCACTGCGTACCGTTTCGTGATTGGACGAGAGGAGACAACTGAGCGGGACAATCGAACCCCGGCCGTGAAATTCCGCTGTGGATACGAACGGATACGATCGGACGACGGGTGCCGATCAAAGGAACGGTTTGTAGTAGAACGGACTGATGAACCCCTCGATGAAGCCGGCAATCGCGAGCAATACGCCAATGCCGATCATGACCCAGAACGCTCGCTCGAGTTCGTCGGCGAACGTCGGACGGTCGATCGATCCGACAAGCGCCTTCCAGAACGCGATACCGAGGTGGACGCCTAACGCTCCGGCGAAGATGATGGCCGGAATTTCGAAGATGCCGTGGGGCACGACGAACGCGAGTAACTCGAGCGGTTCGATCTCGAGTCGGGCGGTGACGCCGAGGAAGACGCCGTTGAACGCGATCGAAAAGAGCGCTGGAATCGCAAGCGCAAGCCCGGAGAATGCGGTTGTCAGCGCGACCATCCAGTTGTTTCCGAAGAACTCGAGGGCGGTCGTCGGTGGGAAGATGTCCTGCGTTCGAGTGGCGATCGATGCGCTGGTGATCCCATCGAGTGGGGCAGCGAGCACCCAGCCGGCAACGAACGTTCCGACGCCGAGAATCACGACCAACGCGTGGATTCCTGGCGTGGAACGGATGAACCCGCCGAGCGCGGAGAGTCCCCGACGAATTCCGCCCGTGAACTGGGAGCGAAGCGACTGTTCGATCGTGACGGGCGAGGCGATCCGGCCTCGGTAGCCGCCGTAGAGTGCGGTCTTCAGAAGATCGAGTGCGGGGGTGACAAGGAGGAGCATGATCAGTGGGACGATAGTCCCTGCGCTAACGATTGAAAACACCGATAGGAGCGATGCGAACCCGATCGACACGATGAGCGAGATCGCGTAGTAGAAGATCGCTTCGACGGGAGCGGATCGAATGAATCCAAGGACGTTCGTGAGCGACCCGAACGCGGTCGTATCGTCGACGACGACGGCCACCGGTGCGAACGCGAACACCGCACGGACTGCGAGAATTGAGCAAACCCACACGAACGATCCGATCAACCAGATGGGAACCAGCAGTATCGCCGTGTCCAGAACGGCGGTCGAGAGGAGCGTACTGAGTCCCAACCCGATGAGGAGGAAGATGCTCACCAGGATCCAGAGGAGTACCTCGAGGACGTACAGTCCGAGCATCGAGAGCCAGAACCGACGCGTACCCGCGATTCCTGCGACCATTCCCCGCTCGTCGCGGAGTCGGGCATAACAGGTTGCGAGTTGTCCTGCTGATGTGAGAGCATACAGGAAGATTGTAATCCCGATCGCGATGAGCACCGCGGCGACGAGCGTCAGGATCGAAACCATCCCGGTAATCGGGGTGAACGCGGCCTCGATCGCCGTCCAGACCTGGTCCATCCACGCGGTAAACGCTTCGGGGTTTTGTTCCGGGTTCGGTGCCGGTCCTTCGACGCTGTTGATTCCAGTCCGAATGGCGTCGATCGTACCCGTCGCCCAGAGGAATACTCCGACCAATAGGATGCCGAAAAATGGGACTACACGGGCAATAGCCGGAACAGCGCTACCGAGAATGTAAAACGGCAACAGATCACCCGGCTTGCGAAGCGAACGACCCACCGCCGAGACCGCAGTTGAAAGTTTCATCGCCTTGAATACAGTGTTGTAAGCACAATCATATATTCTTGTCCATCAATATGATATCGCCAGCCCGCAGACGACCGTACCGGGATCCGCCCTCGTTGGCGAACGCCAGATGGCCGTCGGTCCGACCGATCTGATCGGGTTGCACAATTTATTTGTTGTGTGAATGATGATTGTGGGGGTAATGTCCTCCGACCGTCGCGCATTTATTACAACCGTCGTCGCTGGAAGTGCCGCCCTCGCCGGCTGCTCGAGCGTACTCGGATCGCCCCCGCCCGGTGAACCTCCCGAGGCTGGCGTCGACGAACCCCCTGACCCGAGCCGTCACGTTTTCGGTGCGAACGGAGACTGGTCGAGTTTCGGCTGTAACGCGGCGAATACGCGCGCGGTTGCGGACGGCAGCGCTCCCGTCGACGGCGTCTCCGAGCGCTGGCGGGTCGAAGTCACCGAGACCACGTTCCACGCACCCGTCGTCGCAAACGGACTCGTCTTCCAGGTTGAGTCCGGTGACACGCTTCGCGTCTTCGACTCGGCGGACGGTGCTGAACAATGGAGGCTCGAGGACATCAACGCGGTCCCGGTAGTCCGCGATGGCGTCGCCTACGTTCCGGTCATGAAAACGATGTACGCGCTCGATGCCGAAACGGGTGATCAGTTGTGGGATCGGGAATTCGAACGACGTGGAAGCGTTACGGGCCCGTCGATGGGAGGCGGACGACGGCTCCTGTGTGGGGTCGGCGAGCACATCGTCTCGCTCGATCCCGAAGACGGCGCGATTCAGTGGGAACGAAAACTGTTCGGACGGGTGATCGATCATCCAGCGTATCACATGGTATCCAACGTCGCGGTTACGACCGAAGCTGGGATCGTGTATCTGTTCCGAGAGTCCGGGACAGGATTGTGGCAGTGGGACCTTCCGTCTCCGACGATGAGTCCGCTGACCATCGGTAGGGACTCGATTTACGTTTCCTGCCGGAACGGAGAAACATACGCACTGCAGGTCAGCGACGATCGATCCTTGGATCCCCTCTGGACTGTCGACATCGGGTGGACTGATCGGGGGATCGCCGTCGTCGACGGGATCATGTTCGCTTCCACGATCCGGGGCCTGCACGCGTTCGAGACCGATTCTGGTGACCGACGCTGGAAGCGTGATACTGGTGACTGGCGACACACGGCACCAGCCTACGGCCGCGATACAGTCTTTGTAGGCGGGGACCGCCTGTACGCGTTCGATCCCGATCCCGGCAGCAGCCTGCGGTCCGGTCCGGCGCTCCGATTCGACCGGGAGTTCGCCGGTCGCGTCGGTCCGGGCCCCGTTCTCGACGATGGCGCGCTCTACGTCGTCGCCGAAGTCGAAGCCGATAGGTATGCGCTGCTGGCGCTCGAGTGATCCCATCTCGAACTGGCGTTGCGTTCGCTCGATCAGTAATCGTCGCTTCTGACTGCCCGCCGGACCGTCACGCGAATCGCGTGAATGCGTTATCGTCGCTGACACCGTACTCAGTTTATGGCCACGAAAACAGACTCACCCGGAGAAGTGGCGCTGGCCACCGTCCCGGCCGACGCCGTTCGATCGTTTGACGCTGCGTTCGGCGGCGATATCGTCCGCCCGGACGATTCGGAGTACGATCGGGCTCGAGCGGTCTGGAACGGCATGATCGATAGGTACCCGGCCCTCGTCGCTCGCTGTTCGGGCACCGCAGACGTGGTCGCGTCCGTGCAGTTCGCTCGGGAGCACGACCTCGAGCTGGCCGTCCGCGGGGGCGGTCACAACGTCGCCGGGACGGCCGTCTGCGACGGCGGGATCGTCGTGGACCTCTCCGAAATGAACGGCGTGTACGTCGACCGCGAGGCGCGGACGGTCCGCGCCGAAGGCGGAGCGACGCTGGGCGACGTGGATCGGGAAACGCAGTTGTTCGGTCTCGCTACCGCTCTCGGGGCCGTCTCCGAGACGGGGATTGCGGGATTGACGCTCAACGGCGGGTACGGTCACCTGACCCGGCAGTACGGACTGTCGGTGGACAACCTGCGAAGCGTCGAAATCGTGACGGCCGACGGGCGCATCCACACCGCGAGCGACGACAAAAATGCGGATCTCTTCTGGGCGGTTCGCGGCGGTGGCGGGAACTTCGGCATCGTCACGTCGTTCGAATACGACCTCCACGACGTCGGTCCCGAGGTGTACGCGTTTTTCGTGTGGTTCGACGAGGACGACATCGAAGCAGTGATGGAGCGATACCTCGAGTGGACCGCAACCGTTCCCGAAGACGCGGGGGTTCTCGTCTTCACCGCCCACGTGCCCGACATAGAGGAGTTCCCCGCGGATGCTCGAGATTCCCCCGCCGTGGCCATGCTGGGTTCGTACCGCGGTGATCTCGAGGACGCCGGGGAGGTCTTCGACCCGCTCCGGACGAGCGCGACGCCGATCGTAGACTTCAGCGAGCCGATGGGGTACGTCGACTTACAGTCGATGCTCGACGAGGACTACCCCGACGGGCTCAGGTACTACTGGAAGTCGATCTTCCTCACCGACGTCACCGACGAGGTGGTCGACATCATGGATCGGTACCTCGAGTCGACACCCTCGAGTCTCTCGACGGTCGACCTCTGGCACCTCGGCGGGGCAGTCGAAGACGTGCCCCAAGATGCGACCGCGTTCTGGCACCGGGACAAGCCCTACATGCTCACCTTCGAGGCGAACTGGGAGGACCCTGGCGACGACGACGCGAACGTCGCCTGGGGTCGGAACGGAATCGCCGAAACGAGCGAACTGTCGGTTGCCTCGGGGAACTACGGAAACTTTCCGGGCCTGAACGAGAACCCCGCGAAATCGCTCTACGGGGATAACTACGAGCGACTGGTCGACCTGAAGACGAAGTACGACCCCGAGAACGTGTTCCGGACGAACAGCACCATCGTTCCACGACCTGAAACTGGCCAATGACCGGGAGCCTTCCAGTGATATGAAGGCAGATGGCGATCCGATCCAACATCCGAACGGGACCGGCGTTTAATCCCAGAACGCTTGGGTTCGAGCGTATTGGCGTTCCTTCGAGAGAATATCCCGATAGAACTCGTCTTCGTTCTCCCGGAGCTTGTTGATGATCTGGGCCGCGTTGTGCGGGCCAACGCCTCGAGCGGCCATCGCGATCACGGCCTGTTTCCCGTGGCTCTGAACCAGGCTCGCACTCCGGTAGGCCCGTTCGGTCATCGATTTCTGTTCGTCGTCTTTTTCCTGCGCTCGAACCGCGTCGACAACCTCCTCGGCCCACGGGTTCAACGCCGCGATACGGGTCGAACCGCACTCGGGACATTCGGGTTGCTCGCGCACCCGTCCGACCTTCGTTTTGACCTTCCACTCGGTGCAGTGGGTACAGAGCAGGATTATGCGGTCGTTCTGGATCCGTTCGCGGACCGTTTTGATGACGCTCGCGTCGGCGTTTTCGGGCGCGAGTAGTTCCTTGCCCGAGGAGCGACCGCCGAGGCCGACTGGCGTTCGACCGCGCGTCGTCACCACCTCGAGCGACCCCGACTGTATCGCTTCGAGCACCCGACTCGCCCGGTCTACGTCCAGATCCTCGTGGAACACTTCCCGAATCGACTCCTCGTACATCGGCGTGTCCTCGAGCGCTGACAGCAGGCGGTCGTTCGACAGCCGGCCCGACCCCTGCCAGCGCTTGAGCGCGCCGAACTTCGCGGAGACCTGCGAGAGCCTGAACGCGAGCGCGTCCGATCGCTTGAGCCCCAGCTCGAGTATCGACTCGACGTGGTCCGGATCAGTTTCCTCGAGAACGTCGAGAACGTCGCTCGTCGCGACCGACCCCGGACATTCGAGTTCGATCCGATACGGATCGGTTTCGAGGCCGACGCTCGAGCCGCTTTGCTGGCCGAGAAGCGAGGAGAGCATCCGTCCGAGCGTTTCGTTGGTTGTGTGCCCGAACGGCGCGTTCAGCACGACTGTCCGACCCTGTCGCTCGATTACGATCCGATCCCGCGTCGGCATGGCCGTCTCGGTTTCAACGTGGTCCTCGAGCTGGGAGAGAGCTTCCGACAGCGTGTGGTGGTCGGCGGGGTATCGACCCGCGAGTTCGCGCGCGACGCCGGACGCGTCGGCTCCGGCCTCGAGTTGCGGCCCCGCGACGCCTCGAAGCTCGCCGACCTCCTGGGCGACGTCGTAGGGGACGGGGATCTCCTGGCCGATCCAGGAGGGGATCTCGCCCGCCGGGTCCTCGATCGGGCTGACTTTCACCTCGTCCTCGTCGTCGTCGATTTCGGCGATCCGCCACATCTCGCCGCGCTGGACGAAAATCTCGCCCGGCGCGGCGAAGTTGACGACGAATCGCTCGTCGAGCGTCCCGATCTGTTTCCCGGAAGCGATGTCGTGAACTTCGTAGGTCGCCTCGTCGGGGATCATCGAGAGGTTCGCGTAGACGTACTGCCAGGTGCCCCCGGTCGTCTCGATCCGATCCTCGCTCTCGTCGAACCAGACGATCCGATTGCGGTGCAGTTCCGAGAGCACGTCCCGGAACGTCTCCTCGCCGAGGTCGCGGAACGGGTAGGCCCCGCGGATCGTCTCGTAGGCGTCCTCGACGAACGTCGAGCCGCGACTCTGGACGAATCCGGGTATCTGGTTCGCGACCACGTCGAGGCTTCCCTCGTGGATCGACGCCGGTTCGACCTCCCCCTCGCGGGCCCGCCGCGCAATCGCGAGGGCCTCGAACGTGTCGTCGGGTCTGGTCGTGACGACGGTTCCGCTCGAGACCTCGTCCCGCCGGTGGCCCGCTCGCCCGACCCGCTGGAGGAGCCGCGCGACCTGGCGCGGGCTCTGGTACTGGACGACGTGGTCGACCCGCCCCACGTCGATGCCGAGCTCCATCGACGAGGTACACAACAGCGCGTCGAGTTCGCCGCGTTTGAACCGATCCTCCACGTCGATCCGCGCCTCCTTCGAGAGCGATCCGTGGTGGACTCCGATCGGAAGCTCGAGTTCGGTGAACCTCGAGCCGAGCGCTTCGGCAGTCTGGCGGGTGTTGACGAAGATGAGCGTCGATTCGTGATCCGCCACGATGTCCCGGATCAGCCGAACGTGACTCGCCGTCTCGGCGCTGGTCATGAGTTTTCCGGAGAGTCGTTCGTCCTCGTCGGTTACCTCGGGTTCGCGGACGGACACGTCGACGTTGCTGCCGACGTCGATTTCCTGAATCGTACAGGGCCGTCCGCCGGTCAGAAACTGCCCGACCTCGCGCGGATCTCCGACGGTCGCCGAGAGCCCGATTCGCTGCATACTGCCCGCGAGGTCCTCGAGTCGTTCCAGCCCGATCGAAAGCTGTGCGCCTCGCTTGGAGGCGGCGAGTTCGTGGACCTCGTCGATCACGACGTGGGAAACGTCCTCGAGCGCCTCCCGAAGACGCTCGCCGGTCAGCATCGCCTGGAGGGTTTCAGGCGTCGTGACGAGAACGTCGGGCGGGTTCTCGGCCTGCTTCCCCCGCTGGTACTGGGTCGTGTCGCCGTGTCGAACGTCGACCTCGAGGCCGAGGTACTCGCCCCACCACTCGAGTCGGTCGCGCATATCGCGGTTCAGCGCGCGGAGGGGGGTGACATAGAGCGCGCCGAACCCGTCGGGTGGATCGGCGACGAGGTCGTCGAAGACGGGGAGCATCGCGGTCTCGGTTTTGCCGCTCCCGGTAGGTGCAATGACGAGCGTATCGTCACCGGCCGAAAGCGGCGGAATCGCCAGTCGTTGCGGTGCTGTCGGCGTCGAAAATCCGCGTTCGGAAAGCGCATCGCGAACCGTCTCACCGAGGTGGGTAAACGCCGCAACGTCCCCGTCGATCATCGAACCCGTATAGGGGCGAACGCCGGATAAGCGCCACGCTTTGGGGTCCGATCGACGATCGTCTGCCGACAAACGACGGTTGCGTTCGAACCGATTCGCTACCGCGGTTCGTCGCCGTTACCGCTCGGATCGAATATGTCTTCAATACGACAGTCGAAATGCGACGCGAGTTCGAACGCGAGGTCAAGCGACGGATCGTACCGATCGCGTTCGATGGCGTTGATAGTCTGACGAGTGACGTCCACGGCTTCGGCGAGTTCCCCCTGGCTGAGGTTTTCCGCTTCACGTCGCTCGGGGAGATCATTATCCATCGGTGCTCAAAGCCGACGGGAGGCAATAGCGTAGCAGACTCCCCAGACAAGGTACAGTGCGGATGCAACGTAGATCGCTCCCCACATCGTCGGCGTGATCGTTAACTGCCCCGCTGCTTCCAGGGCGTACAGCGGCGGAACGACGCCGAGACCGACGACGAACGCGACGGACATCGCAAGGCCGCTCGCACGGCGGGTTAGCTCCTCGTCGCGTTCGTCGTAGAACCGCACCTCGCTCCACTTAGGAAGCAGGTAGGCAAGCCCCGCTCCGAGCCACACACCGACGAGGTAGATCACCGTTCCTGCGTACTCCTGATCGAAGACGAGCCCTGCGAGTAAGCCAACGATTGCGATCGCGATAATCGCATAGACGGTCCGTTCGTACACTTTTCGAGTTCGTTCGGCTGTTCCCCCGGTTGGAAGTATGGTGTCGGACATGCTTTACAGTAAAGTCTACTTTACACCCGCTATTAAATCCATCGAATATGAGATATTTTACATATCTTCCCAATTGCTCACAGTGTCGGATGATATGCGAGATATCATACGCACAATTCGCTCATGATTTCGGCCAGAGATATCAATCAGTATATTCTGATTGGGTGCAGATTGGCTGTGACAGTACGGATCGATTGCGACGATACTCTCTGCAATCGGAACAAGGGAACCCCGAGATTTGGCGAACCGATCGAATTGTGCTGCGTTGTGCAGTGGTTAGTAGCCGACTCCGAGTTGCGTGTTGATCGCATCGCCGGATTCGAGTTCGTCGACGAAGGCGACGGCGAAGTCCTCCATCGAAATGTAACTCTCACCGTCCGCAGTGGCGACTAACTCTCCCTCGGCGGAACGGTATTCACCGGTCCGCTCGCCGGGTTCGATTTGCGCGGCGGGAGCGACGTATGTCCACTCGAGGTCGTCAGCCTCGCGGATTATCTCGAAGGCATCGATGGCAGCCCGTGAGACGGGCTCGAATTCGTCGGGGAAGTCGTCAGTTTCGATGAGCATCGTGTTAGGCTCGACGTTCAGACCGCCAGCCCCGCCGGTCCAGACGAGCCGGTCGACACTCGTTTGCCGAAGTCCTTTGATCACCGCCGCCGCCATCTCGGAGAGGATATCGGCCGTCTCGTCTTCAGAGGGACCAAGTGCCGATGCGACCGCATCGTGTCCCTCGGCAAGCGCCGCAATTTCGTCCGCGTCGGTCGCGTCACCGGCGACCGCTTTGCAATCCGTGTCGTCAATGCCAGGTACGTCCCCACTTCGAGAAACGCCGGTCACCTCGTGGCCGCGCTCGAGGAGTTCAGCCGCGATACGTTGTCCGATTCGTCCACTCGCACCGAGTAGTAGTACATTCATTGTGTCGTTATGGTTCGTTGATTGTTTCGACGCGGTACGCAAAGTCCACACTTCTGGTTACATCGTCATATCCAATACTATACCGTGAGCCCATATTATAGTTCAACTAACGTTCGTGTGGCCACGTTTCATCGATGTCACCTCATCAGTCGGTCAAGGAGAGCCATGCGGAGTGTCCGATGAGCAAACGTCGAGCGAAGTTGGCTCCCGATGGCGGTTAACAGTTAGACACGTCCTCCGAGAAGGCGAACCCAAATACAATAAACGCAAACGAGCAACGGATTCTAGCTCACAGACACACCTCGCGTGTCGTCGGGGCTTTAGACTTCACGAAACGCGCCCAGACGCGTTCCGTCGAGCAGATACGCCTCCCCATCCGCGATGCCGTCGGGGAGAAACGGTGCGAGAAACGACTGCCCGGGAACGTTCACCCACGTTCCGCCGACCAGGTCGTTGAAGGCGGGAAGGCCGACCATTCGAGGCGGGTCCCCCTCACCGAACCACGACAGAGCACTGTACTCGTCTCGCTCTCCAAACGGCTCCGGATCGAGTCGGCCCCGGAGCCAGATCGGTTCCACGCGAGCGCCGCCGACCTCGTCCTCGAGACGGATGCATGGGTGCTCGTGCCCGAAACAAACTACCTCGGCCTCGAGCACCTCGGGTGCCGGCCACGTGTGCCCGTGACAGACGCCGAGCGGACCCAGTCGAACCCCGCTTCCCGGAACGATCTCGAGGGTCGGCTCTTCCCGTCCGCTCTCAGCGCCATCGATGGTCCCGGTGTGGCGGTCCCCGTCCGAACCATCATCGAGCCAGGTTTCGATCGCCCCGTCGTGGTTGCCCTTGACCAGCGTCACCGAGACGGAGTCGGAAACGGACTCCAGCAACACCTCGAGTTCGCCGCGTTCGGCTCCCCCCGGATCGCCGATGGCGTGCATCAGATCGCCGCAGACGACGAGGCGGTTGACCGCGGTCCGCTCGAGCAACTCGAGCAACCGCTCCCGGCGGTCGGGTGCCTGACTCGGCACGTCGACACCCTGCTCGTAGCGCAACCCGGCTTCGTAGCCGGCGTGGTAATCCGCGATCACGAGCGCTCGCTCGTCCTCGAGCGTGGCCAGGGCTGCTGGTTCGCCCGGAATCGGCTCGAGAATTGGTGCGTCGGAATCGCTTCGCGGCGGAGAGTCCATTCGAAATAGCCGTATGCGCCGGTCGGGTTAGATCGCCTTGAGCGTTTCGTCGTCGGGTTCGTAACACTGGCCGCCCATCAACGCGTCCTGAATCGCGTCTTCGACGTCGTCCGGAGCCGCGCCCGTTTCATCGGCGACTTCCGAGACGACGGTCGAACGGTCTGCACCGTCGCCGTCGTCGAGTCGGTTCATGGTTTCGATAACCTGAGCCTGGACATCGATTTCCTCGTCCGGTTCGTCGACGGATTCGGGCGCTTGTTCGGTATCCGTCTCCGCCGGAGATGCAACGTCGTCCGCGGTTTCTTCGAGATCCGATGATGAACCCGCCGGCTCATCGGGAACCGTCTCCGCCGAGGACGACTGACCGGTGTCCTCCGCAGTGGATTCTGTCGGCTCTTCGTCGTCCGGAACCTCGATATCCGCCGATCCCGGTTCGTCGACTTCGGCCCCGGTCGAGAACTCCGCGCCGAACTCGGCCTCGAGTTCCTCGCGCTCTTCGTCGTCCATCTCGTACATCCCGTCGTCGAACCCCTCGCTGTCGAAATCGCCGAGATCCGCGTCATCAGCGTCCTCGTCCGCGTCGGACTCCTCGAGTGGGTCGGCGCTCGAGGTCACATCGGCGGCGTCGCCACCGGTCGGTTCCTCGTCGATTTCGTTAGCTGGTTCGCTCCCCGTCGCTGCCTGCTCGTCGGTGCTGGCGTCGTCCGACCCCGAGGCCTCGGTGATATCCGGTTCGTCGACCGAATCGGTCGTATCCGTCTCCACCGTCGCTGTGGATACGGCCGCTTCTTCGCTGGATTGACCGCCATCGTCTGTCTCGCCGTCAACGTCTCGAGCAGCGCTCTCACCGGCCGGCTCGTCGTCGTTCGACGTCACCTCAGTCGAGAGCTCCGCCGTCTCGGGCTCCGACCCGCTGGCGGAGCCGACAACCTCGTCTGATACGCTCTCTCCGGACGCCACCTCCCCAGAAGCCGTCTCCTCGGCTGCCGAGGTGGTCGTCGGTGCCGCCGTATCGCCCTCGAGCGAACCGGCACCGTCGTCCGCATCAACGTCCGATAATACCGCCTCCACCGCCGTCTCATCGATATCCACGTCGCCGGCAGCAGCGATTTCCTCGAAAGACCGACCTTCGGGAGTCGTCTCGTTCGGGCGAACGTCGAACTCCCCGGCCGTCTCTCGGTCTCCGGCGATGACTTCCACGGTTTCGATCGAGAGGGTTCGCAGGGCCTCGAGATAGGTCGGCGTCGTTCCGTAGTGTTCCTGTGCGAGCGGAATACCCTGTGCGAGCGGTTCGTCGACACCCGCTTCGACGAGGACATCTCGGAGTTGCGTTCCGTACGCATCGATTCCGGCCGCCGCGGCGTACGTATCGAGACGGTCGATCGTCTGCTCGGCCGCGCTGACGACCCAGCGGTCGCGCGTCTCCGCGTCTACCGGCGCGATGCTCTCGGGACGGATCGACGTGTAGACCTGCTCCGAATCCTCCGGCTGGAACGTTCGGGCTTTCCCGGTTATCGCGACGAACTCGGGGGGCTCGAGCTGTTCCAGCGCGGCGAGTTCGTCCGGCTGGTACTGTCCGGCGTAAACGACGAACGCGCCCGTCGGGTCGACGACGCGAGCGCGGAGCATCTCGTCGTTGACCGGCGAGATTTCGGTGAGCGTACCGACGACGAACAGGCGATTCAGCCGCGCGCCGGTTGGCGTGATCACGTAGTTCGGTGCGCGCTCCTCATCGCTTTCGGCGTGTGAAAGCGTCGAATCGTCGTACTCGGCGGCGAACAGTCGGTAGGCGATTTCCCGGTTCGGCGTCGGGGATTCGGCGCTCATGCTCGCACCTCCTCGAGGAAGCGTGTCGCACGCACCGTCGGATCGAGGTCGTTCTCCTCGAAGGTTTCCGCGTCGAGGTTCGCGCCGTAGTCGTCGACAGAGAGGTGGCCGCGGATCGAGTACTCTCGGCCGACGATTTTCTCGCGAATCGTATCCGCGACGACTTCCTGATCCATCGCCTCGCGGGCTTGCTCGAGGGCGTCTTCGAGCGTCCCGTCGTAGACCTGCTCGGTCAGTTCGTCGTCGAGGACGACGGTGACCGTTCCCGTTCCGTCGTCGAGGATAGCCTTCACGCGGAGGTCATCCTCGCCATCGACGGAGCCGTGTGTTCGACACTGGCCTTTCTGGACGACCCGGTTGCACTCGGGACAGCGCTGAATCAGTCCGGAGCCGTCACGGACGGCGATGACGTTACCCACCAGTTCGACGTCGTAGACGCCGCCGCTTGCGACCGCCTCGCCGATCTCCATGATCGTCGCGTCGGTTCCGACCTCGACTTCGGTCTCGAGACTCGAGACGGTCGAAAACTCGGAGACGTTCACCTCCGGAACGCCGCGGAATTCGCGCACGTAGGCGTTCTCGATACGAACGGATGCGCCAGGTTCGATTGTGGGATCGGGAGCCCAGCAGGTAAACGGCAGGCGGCCGGACTCGTCGCCCAGCACGCCGCTTTGAATTTCCGTTTCCCCGTCGCGACCGTCGATCGTTCGGCGCTCGGATTCGAGGATCTGCACGTCGACGGTTACCGCCCGGTCGCCCGTCTGCAGGTCGGCGATCTGTGCATCGCCGCCGATCTCGTAGGGAACCTCGAGCGACTCCTCGAGAAACGAAAGCGACGTGCTCTCGCCGAGATTGAGTTCGGGTTCGCCGTCCCACTCTCGGACGCCGGCGTTGCCCGCGGTGACCGTATCGCCCGCAGAGAGGCCGAAGTCCTCCCAGGCGGTGTAATCGATGACGCCCGTTTCGTCGGCCAGTCGCCCTTCGACGATGACGTGGTCGTCGTCCTGGTATCGGATCGATCGTTCGCCCGCGGTCAGGACGACCGCCGTGACCGTGACGTTGCCGTCGTCGGTCGTGATTTCGTCGATCGACTTCGAGGACGGCGCGCCGCCACCGCCACCCGAGTCGTCGCCGTACTTTCGGCGAAGGCTCTGTTTGGCTTCGTCGATCGGCACGCTGTACTCCACTAAATTCTGTAGGTCCGCTTTGACCTCCTCTTTGTCAATACCGAGATCGGAGGCAAGATCCTCGGCATGGTTCTCGAGTTCCATCACCGGATGCTTCGAGTGGGGGGCTAAAAAGCGTTCCCGCAACACGGTGAAAGTGAACGAGGTCGCTGTCCTCCGTCTGGAGATTTGCAAACGCGGAACCAACCACTATCGGGGATTGATCGAGTGACTTTAGCGTTACTGTTCTTTCCGGTCGGCAGCAGCAGGCTCAACGCCTAACCCTGTCAGTACCCTTTCTCGAGGTACTACTATGTCGGTAGAGACATTACATGCGCTGAACCTGAATCGCCCTGGTGGCCCCCGGTTACGGAAAGCGTTTTTCGTCGTGTGGATGCTCGACCTCGTCGCAACGACGCAGCTGTTTCTCGTTCCGTACGCTCGAGAACTCAATCCCATCACCGTGCTGTTCTACGAATCTATCGGACTGACAGGCGTCGTCCTCGCAGCGGTTTCCTATGCGGGAATCATCGTCGGTCTCGGGTACGTGCTCTCGAAACCGTTCGACGTCAGCTTCGTCACCGCCGTCGTTTCGTGTTACGCCTTCTTTGCGAGCAATAACTTCGCTCTCCTGTTGTTCCGCAAGTCGCTCGTAGAAACGCCCGTCCTGTAAACCACGGACTCGGGATCGACCTCGAGATGGGTTCAGAGATGAAACCACGAGTTCTGCTGGTCAACCGTCCAACAGTTGATCCATCCGATACTGGAGCGGGAGTGGGGTTCCCCTAGCGACACCCTCCGCGGTCGAACCCGACGGCCTGCCCGTCGCGATTCGGGTCGGCCGCACCGATCAGTTCGTCCTCGCCGATGTCGATGACCTGTACGTTGCCGAGTGTGCTTGCTTCGTCGTCCCAATCGTGGCCCCACTCCGCAGTCGTTTCGCGGGCGCGTTCGGGAACGCCGCTGTCCCATTCGACGTCCGAGCAGTGGTACGTATAGATCGCGGGTTCGACGACTGATTCGAGGGGGTCGAGGCCGTAGACGTACCGATAGAGCAGCGTTTGTGCTGTCACGCTGACGATCGTCCAGCCGCCCGGTGATCCCGCGGTGAACTCGGGGACGCCGTCGTTCAAAACCATCGTGGGGCTCATACTGCTCAACGGGCGTTTCCAGGGTTGCACCTCGTTCGGTCCACCGGGTTCGGCGTCGAAATCCGTCAGTTCGTTGTTGAGCATGAACCCGCGTCCGGGGACCATCTTTCCGGATCCCATGAACTGCTCGATCGTCGACGTATACGAGACGGCGTTTCCGTGCTTGTCGACGACCGAGAAGTGCGTCGTCGCTCCACTTTCCCCACCGGAATCTGATAGTTCACCCGATGAGTCAACCCCCGGCGGAACGCCGGGATCGGCGCATCCATTCGCCGCGACCGAGTCTCCCATACGTATCTCCCCGGCCCGCTTCGCGAGGTAGTCGTCGTCGAGGAGTCCGTCGATCGGAACGTCCGCGAACTCGGGGTCTCCCATGTACTCCATCCGGTCGGCCCAGGCGAGCGTTATCGCCTCGGCGACCAGGTGATACATCTCCGGAGACCGGAGTTCGTGGTTCTCGATGCCGCAAAACTCGAGCATTTTGAGGGCCATCGCCACGACGCTCGGCCCCGAACTGGGGAGCGGCTGGCCGACGATTTCGACGTCGTACCAGTCTTTACGGACTGGGTCATCAAGCGTGATATCGTAGTCGGCCATATCGTCCGTGGTCATGGTACCGCCAAGCTCTCGAACCGTCTCGACGAGATCCGCCGCAATCTCACCTTCGTAGAAGGGATCCGTCCCGCCCCGTTTGATCAGCGCGAGGGTATCGGCGAGGTCGGCATTGACGAGTCTATCACCTGCGCCGAGCGGTTCGCCGGACGCGGTAGAAAACGTCTCCTTCGCTGCGTCGTTGAACTTCCACCAGTTCTCGGCTATCTGTTCTGCGAGAAAGTCATCCACCGTAAATCCCTTTCGTGCGAGTTTGATCGCAGGGCCGATCAACTGCTGGCGGGGGCGCGAGCCGTACAGCTTCCGTGCCGTCTCGAGCCCCTTTAGCGTGCCCGGAACGCCCACGGCATCGCCCGATTGGTGTCGCTGATCGAACGGAATTTCGTCACCGTCCTCGTCGAGGAACATATCGGGTTCCGCGCCTCGAGGCGCTCGTTCGCGGCTGTTGACGCAGGTAATTTCGTCCGCCGCTGCGTCGTAGATTACCATGAATCCGCCACCGCCAATCCCTGAACCGTGCGGTTGGGTAACGTTCAGCGTGTACTGGAGCGCAACGGCGGCGTCGACCGCGTTGCCGCCCTTGCGTAGAATCGTCGCGGCGACGCCGGAGGCGATGGGATCCACGCTCGAGACCATTCCGTCGGCTGCGGCGACCTCTCGGCCGCAGGTGAAGTGACGTTTGCCGCAACTGAAACCTGGCACGTCGGTGACCGGCTGAACGTCCGCTGCGGTGGTAGACGAGCCGATACCGAGTGCGCCTGCGGTTACGCCGATCGTCGTCAGGAGCGTTCGGCGGTTGATCCGGGACGCGTCGGCGGTACTACCGTCCGTCCGGTCGGTTACTTGTGATGGGGGTTGTCGTGTCATCGTTCGAGACTCCAGTTCAGTTGCCACTCACGTATTTTATAAACAATCGCCAAATAGACCAATATAGTTTCCTATTATATTAAATCAGTTCACCCTTTGGACTACAGGATCGAACGCTCCGGACGAGAAATACCGTTCGTTCTTCCCGCGACCGAAACGATCTCTCGAGCGAGGTCGGCTGTTCTCCTCAAGTAGTCAGATAACAACCATTCATATATTATTGATGTAACTGCGCAAGTAGCGCAACACAATTACGGTTCTCGGCCAGTCGATATCGAGATAAGCCGCCTATACAGCTCGTAAGTGGGATCCGAGACGAATATCTGATGTCTATTACTAGCAATCCAAATCAGATAGGTACTGAACTATCTTTCCTGAGTTCCAATCGTTCGTCGACTTTCTCTACGTTCTGAGAGAGAGACCGATCGTCCGCCAGTTCGTATTTGCAACGCCAGTCCTCGGTTCGATGTCGACAGCGATCCGAACGCAGATCATATTCATCACGCTCCGTCTGCGTTCTACCAGTATGGAGCCGAGAGAATTTGTGAGAGATACGATATCAGAAGGGTATCTGGTACGTTTCATATTATATCACTAATTTGCTCTTTATTGGTCCGGTCGCAGACAATTAGACGGGAACCGATGAAGACGCTCATATCCGGAAATGCAACGCCGGTCAACTCTTGGAACCGAACGTGCTGGGGTCTGAATCTCACGAATCAGTGGTGTTGTGGGTCACCTATCGGCATCACCGCACCCATATTCCGCCCGGATTTCCTGTAGATTGAAGTCCGGCTGGGTAAACACTCACACGTGACTACTATCGAGCGAATTGCCGATACGCGTGCGGGGACCGGCGAAGGGCCACTGTGGCACCCCGAGGAAAACGCACTCTACTGGGTAGATATCCCAGCAGGGCTATTGTACCGTTATGATCCCGAAACGGGCGAGAACACCGTCGCCTACGAAACCGACGACGGCTCACCGCTGGGCGGGTTTACCATCGAGGAAGACGGATCGCTCCTCCTGTTCGAGCACGGACTGGTTTGTCGCTGGAAGCCACAATCGACCGAAGCCGAACCGATCATTCGGGTCGACGCGGACACGCGGTTCAACGACGTCATCGCCGACCCCGAGGGGCGCGTGTTCTGTGGGACGATGCCGGGCGAGAACGACCTCGGCGACCTGTATCGAGTCGATCCCGACGGCTCGGTCCGAATCGTCATCGAAGACGTCGACATCCCGAACGGAATGGGGTTCTCGAGCGACCTCGAGACATTCTATTTCACGGAATCCGAAGCCAATCGGATCGACACGTTCGACTACGATCGCGACACCGGGGAGATCTCGAACCGGCAGCCGTTCGTCGAAACACCGACGGACGACGGCGTTCCCGACGGACTAACAGTCGACGAGGACGGGTTCGTTTGGTCGGCCCGATGGAACGGAAACCGCATCGTACGGTACGATTCGGATGGCACTGCAGTCGCCGAAATCGAGCTTCCGGCCCGGAAGGTTTCCTCGATTACGTTCGGCGAGCCAGCGTACACGGATTGCTACGTTACGACGGCGCTCGACGGCGGAACGCGTGCGTCCGAAGGCGACGGTGCAGGAGCACTGTTCCGGGTTCGCTTCCCCGAAATCGACGCCGCCGGCGTGGCCGAGTTCCGGTCGCGAATCGGACTCGAGTAAGCGAACGGGATTCTAGCACGAGCGAAAACATCCACTCCGGCAGCGAACGGCCGCTGTCGAGACAAACGAATTCAATTCCCCATCAACTCCGCCGCCAGGTTCGATCCGGTTCCCACTCGAGCACTCGGCGGGCTTTCTCCGTCGAAATGAGTGACTGGCGTGTTTCGAGGGAGTCGTTCACCGTCGCATCCGGATAATACTGTTCGGCAAGCGTCGCGGAGTCGACGGCCGCGGTCGTGTCGTCTGCGACCGCCCAGAACCGCTCGTGTCCGTCGAAGGACGCCTCGGCGGCGAGTCTGGCGATCGACGCGGCGTCTTCGATGTGGAGATACGAAAAGAGCACGTCTCGAGTCGTGTGATGCCAGGCGTCCGCGAGTCCCTCGAGCGATCGATCCGCATCGACGAACGCTTCTCGGAGCTCCTCGTCGGTCGCGACCCACGGGTACCGAAGCGACGAAATCGTCGGCGCGTCGGGGTTTCGGGCGAAGCCGTCCGCGGTGATCTCCATCGCGTGTTTGGCGATTGCGTAGGGGTCTCTGGGGGTCAGCGGGTGGTCCTCATCGACCGGAAGGTATCGCACGTCCGTCGGCGCTTCCTGATAGGCGGCACCCATCACGTTGATGCTCGAGGGAAGTACGACCGACTCGATATCGAGGTTCGTCGCCGCCTCGAGGACGTGATACGCCGACTGAACGGTGCTTTCGTAGGTTTCGAATCCGGGGTGATCGGTCGGCCCCGGTATCGTTCCCATGTGGATGATCGCGTCCGGATCCGTCCGCGCGAGCGAACCGTACACAGACCCAGCGTCCAGCAGATCGATCGACTGGAAGCGCTCGGAAACGTCTTCCTGACGTTTTCCTCGAGAGATATTGATGGTTCCATAGCCGTGGGCGTCGAGTTCCGAGAGAATCGCTTCGCCGATTTTCCCGTTTCCGCCAGTGACCGCCACTCGATCGATGGCCATACGCCACCTTTTCGAGGCGATCAATTATAGGTATCGTCTCTTCACACGCCCCTCGAGACGCGTCTCTGCCGTGTGTTCTGGCGGACGGAGGTCAGAAATACACGGGAAACCCGGTGTGTGAGCCGCGGCTGATCCGCAACTGCGGCCACCTTCGTTCCGTTTACAGCAGACCTGAGAGGAAGGCATAAGACGCATCGCCCGAAACGTCGGCATACACCGCGTGACTATCACATGGATCTCGCACTCGTACTTCCGCCGACGATGGACGATCGCTGGGAAATCGCGACACAGATGGGCGTCACGGACGCCGTCGTCCACACACTCGAGATCGGAGACGGTCGGCGGCCGACGGACTACGATACGCTCTTGCGATGGAAGAACCGCTTCGAACACGCCGGAATCGACCTGCGAGTCGTCGAAGGGAGCGTCCCGCTAACCGATACGACCCGACTCGGAAAGCCCGGCCGAGACGAGGAGATCGACGAGTTCTGTCGGTTCGTTCGGAACCTGGGCCGACTCGACGTGCCCGTCGTCTGTTACGACTGGATGGCCGGGGTTCGCTGGGCACGGACCGCAACCTCGGTGCCGTCTCGAGGCGGGTCGCTCACGACGGCCTACGACGACGCGCAGATGCGCCGCGGGCCGACGCCGGATATTCCGCCGATCACCGCGGAGGAACTCTGGGAAAATCTCGAGTACTTCCTCGAGCGGGTCGTCCCAGTTGCCGAGGAAGCGGGCGTCAAACTCGGGCTTCACCCCGACGACCCGCCGCGCGAGGCGGTTCGGGGCGTTCCACGGATCATCAACAGCGTCGAGGCGTACGAACGCGTCCTCGACGTGGTCGACAGCGAACACAACGGCATCACCTTCTGTCAGGGGAACTTCGCGGCGATGGGCGTCGATATCCCCTCGACGATCCGACAATTTGGCGATCGAATCAATTTCGTCCACTTTCGCGACGTCGAGGGTGACGCCGATGCGTTCGTCGAGACGTGGCACGACGACGGGCCGACTGACATGCTCGCCGCGATGGAGGCCTACCGGGATATCGGCTTCGACGGCCCCGCACGGCCAGATCACGTCCCGACGATGACCGGCGAAACGAACGACAACCCCGGCTACGAGACGATGGGACGGCTATTCGCGATCGGGTACATGCGAGGACTGCTCGAGCAAACCAGCGCTGGCGAACACGAATAACGTTCGCGGTCCTACGGTACCGTCTTGAACCGTTTTGTCGAACTCTCAGCGCAGTTGCTCGAGCGTCTCGGCCCCGTGAGAGAGCGACTGGATCGGATCCGTCGGCTGATCGTGTTCGTAAATACCCCACTCGATGCCCGCCCGACCAACGGCGTCGAGACAGTTCTCTAGGTCGAGATCACCCTCACCGAGTTCCGTCGGCGTTCCTGCCCCCACCTCGGCGTCGGCGAGGTGAACGAACGAAACTCGGTCTGCGTATCGCTCGAGGAACGCGACCGGGTCGACGCCGCCGACGTTCGCCCAGCCGAGGTCGAGTTCGAATCCGACCGCGTCGTCGGTTCGCTCGAGTAACGCCTCCATCGCCGTCTGATCGCCGCACGCGACGAACTCGTGATCGTGGTTGTGATAGTGGAGGTCGACGCCGTGAGCCGCAAGATCCGATGCGACGGCCGAGAGGCGGTCGGCAGTGGATTCGACGGCCTCGAGCGACTCGAAGTGGTCGCCGTCGAGATAGGGTACTACGAAGGTGTCACAACCGAAACGAGAGTACCGCTCGACCGTTTCAGAGAGATCCGTTTCGAGCGTCTCGAGCCCCACGTGCGCCCCGGCCGGTGTCAGTCCAGTCTGATCGAGGGCGCGTTCGATTTCATCGACATCGGCGTCGGGGACTCGATTGGCGAACTCGACGCCGTCGAAAGTGGTCTCGCCGACGCGCTCTATAACCGACGGAAGCGACTCGTCGAGATCACGGAGGGAGTACAACTGAACCGCAGTTTGTGTCATGTGTGCACGGATCGGTGACTCGAGTCATAATTCTTGTGACTTCCGAAAGAAGAGAGGTACCCGAACGCCGCTAACTCCGCCAGCCAATCTGTGGCCGAATTCCAAAGAAACGGTGCCGGTAGATGGAAGACAGTACCGAAAAATGCCGGATACTGTCGTTTCAGATAGCGGAGAGACACGGTCGTACCACCGGTAGAATTACAACGATATGGTTGTAATCTACACCCACCGTGTCGCGACCACAGCGTGGGGCGTAGTAGGAACCCAGTCCAAGAAATTCGACGTGAGAGCATCCGCTCGCCCGTACCGTTGGAGTCGCTCCCGCATTTGGAACCCACACGAACGACTGAAACGCGGACTCGAGCCGTATTGAAAACGAGTGTCCACAGATACATTTCTATTTATGTTATTCATTTGTATGATTTCACCGAGGCGTTTTCGTATCCTTTCAGGAAATGATCGGATATGCCCAACCTCGAATATCTGGATACACGTCACGTGAACGGAGATTCCGAGACAACAGCGGCGCGATTCGAGCGGACGACAGTTCGATCCCAGCACCGTATTTACACCGAGTTCACATGCACGATGAGAAAAGGTGTTGGAGAAATTATATCTCCTATTACATATCTCGAGAGATCGTTAGGGATCCGTACTCGGTTCGACGCGAGTACCATGGCCGGGGTCTCCGAGGAGTGTTCCGTCGTCGTAAACGACTTCGCCGCGAACGATCGTCGACACCGCCTTTCCGGTGAACGTCTCGCCTTCAAAGGGCGTTACCCGCGATTTCGAGCGAAGCGTCTGGCGATCCTCGAGCGTCCACTCGCGACCCGGATCGACGATCGTAAAGTCCGCGTCGGTGCCGATTTGAAGCGACCCCTTCTGTGGGTACATCCCCCATACCTGGGCTGGGCAGGCCGAGTGGCGATGAACCCACTCCTCGAGGGACAGTCGGCCCTCGTCGACGAAGGTGAGCATCGCCGGCACTTCGGTCTCGAGGCCGACGAAACCCGAGATGGCGTCCCACGTGTTTCCGAACGGATCGTCGACCAGTTTTTCCTCGTCCGTGTGAGGGGCGTGGTCGGTCGCGATACAGTCGATCGTTCCGTCGTTCATGCCGACGTCCCAGAGCGTTCGTCGTTCGTCCTCGTCGCGAATCGGCGGTTGCACTCTGGCGACGTTGCCCTTCTCGTGCATGACGTCCTCGGTGAACCAGAGGTAGTGCGGCGTCGTCTCTGCGGTCACGTCCACGCCGCGGGCTTTTCCGCGCGCGACGGCTTCGGCACCGGTTCCCGAAGAGACGTGGAACATGTGGATCTTCGCGCCGGTTTCTTCTGCGAACGTGATCGTGCGTTCGATCGCCTCGCGTTCGGCGACGACCGGACGAGAGTGGGAGTGATGGATCGGTTCCGTTTTGCCCTCGGCTTTGAACCGGCGTTCGTAATACTCGATTATCTCGTCGTTTTCCTCGTGGAATCCGAGGCGCTTTCCGGTCTCGGCGATCCGTTTCATCGCCTCTAGCACCTCGCCGTCGGACGGCGGTGGCACCTCGCCGACGGTCGAACCGAGGAATATCTTGTAGCCGAGCACGCCGGCCTCGTCGAGCGCCCGAATGCGATCGAGGTTCTCGGACGTAATCACGGCGTAGCTCTGAAAGTCGACGTGGGCCGACGCCTCGGCGCGCTCGTACTTCAACTCGAGGCGTTCCGGTCGATCGATGATCGGATCCGTGTTGGGCATCCCGACGACGGTGGTCACGCCGCCCGCCGCCGCGGACCGGGTCGCCGATTCCCAGTCTTCTTTGTACTCGAGTCCCGGTTCGCGGTTGTGAATGTGGCAGTCGATGATCCCCGGAACCAGAACGTTCCCGCCAGCATCGACCACGCGGTCGGCAGCGGGAAGTGAATCGGTTTCGCCGACGGCGACGATCGATCCGTCGTCGACGGCGACCCCGGCATCCTCGGTCCGGCCTGTCGGTGTCACGATGGTGCTGTGTTTCACCACGAGATCGACGGTCATTACCGAGACGTTTCGATCAGGCGCGGATATAGCTTCTGTTGCGATACGCCTGCCTGTCGGGGGCTCCGAGTTCGCGTTTCGACGCGGTGATCGACGCGGAACGGCCAATTGAGCGGACAATCCGTCCAGAATTTCTCGGTTTCAATGACTAATCCCGCCAGTAAGAGTCTCTTACCGACTGGTACGTCTGGCATACTAAACGGTGTGCGAATGGTCCGTTGGGCCGATGAACTCACCCGAAATTCGTGACCGGACGGTGTTGGTCACCGGCGGTGCAGGCTTCGTCGGCAGTCACCTCGTCGACGCGCTGGCGGCGGACAACGACGTTCGCGTCCTCGATGACTTCTCGAGCGGGCACCGAGCGAATCTTCCCGACGACGTGACCGTGATCGAGGGTGATATCCGTGATCCGATCGCCCTGCAGCAGGCTGCCCGCGGTGTCGACCTCATCTTTCACGAAGCGGCGCTCGTCAGCGTTACCCAGAGCGTGGACGAACCGTGGACGAGCAATCAAACGAACCTCGACGCAACGCTGCTCGTCCTTGAGCAGGCTCGACAGGAAGACGCGCGCGTCGTGCTCGCCTCGAGTGCGGCGATCTACGGCCATCCGGCGGAACTGCCCGTCTCGGAGCGAACGCCGCCGGATCCAACCTCCCCCTACGGTATCCAGAAACTCGCCATCGACCAGTACGCGCGATTGTACGACGAACTCTACGGACTTCCCACGGTCGTATTGCGGTATTTCAACGTATACGGGCCGCGTCAACAGGGACCCTACAGCGGCGTCATTTCGACGTTCCTCGAGCAAGCCCGGAGCGGCGCACCGCTGACGATCGACGGAGACGGCGAACAGACGCGCGATTTCGTTCACGTCAACGACGTCGTTCGGGCGAACTTGCTGGCTGCGACGACCGACCGGACCGGAACCGCGTTCAACATCGGAACCGGGCGATCGACGACGATTCTCGAACTCGCGAAGCTCGTTCGCGGCGTCACCGACAGCGATTCGTCGATCGTTCACGAACCGCCACGGTCGGGGGACGTTCGTCACAGTCGAGCCGATATCTCGAACGCACGCCAGCACCTCGAATTCGAACCCCGCATCTCACTCGAAGCAGGGATCCGATCGCTTGCAACGACGGGAACGCTCGAGCCGGACCTGGCCGACGCGGAGGAACGCCAATCGATCAACTCGAGCGGGTGATCGCTACGATTCAGCGGGCGAAAGAGCGTACTCGCCGCGAGCGAGAGCAGGTTACAGTGGGTATATCGATCTGAATGGCCACCACCGCCGAACACTCGAATATCGGTAAACTATCGCTCGCTAGTGGGAACATACGGTCGATGGTATCACTCATAAAGCGCGACGTTCGTTGCACTTTCACAGTGATATTTCGAGTCCGGATCGCCCGACGAAGGACACGAAGAAAACGCCACGATGGCGTTAAGACCCGCTACCAGTCGTTGTAGGTGAGTGATAACTATCGGTGTCGGATGCCTTTGACGTGTATATGATCGATAGCTTGATCGTGTTCATCGTGAGTCTCCTGATCGGCGCGATCGGAATTTACGTCGGCGCACGACTCGTCGTGGATACGGAAGACTACACGTACGCGATCGTTACCGCGCTGCTAGGGGCGATCGTCTGGGGAGTCGTCGGCTTTTTCTTCGGTTGGATTCCCCTGCTCGGGCCGTTGCTCGTCCTGATCGCCTACCTCGCCGTTGTGAACGCTCGGTATCCCGGCGGGTGGGTTCAAGCGGCGGCGATTACGATCATCGCGTGGATCTCCGTGCTCATCGTCCTGTACGTGCTCGCGATCCTCGGCATCACGGGATTCGACGCGATCGGCATCCCCGGCGTCTAGGCGATCAGCCACTGTCACAGGTGTTCGGTCACCTTACGCTGGCGAAACAACTGATTTCGAGGGAGAAACACGAACGAACCCGTCTCGGGCACCGATCGAAAAACTCCGGAACGCACGGACAAAGGACGATATTACCGGCGTGAAATCACGGTGAAACTGTGCTAATAGTCCCGAACGTCTGGCCCGGTTTATTCGACTGGGACGCCACTGACCGCTCTCGGATGAAGCAACTGCTCGTGCTCTCGATCGTCACGGTGGCCGTCTTGAGCGCGGGGTGTAGTGGACCCGGTGGCGCACCCGAAGAAGAAGAACCCGTGCCGGAAGAATCGCCAGCGGAGCCAGTTACGGACGAGTCTTCGAGCGCCTTAGAAGCGAAGTCCCATAGCGTTCTAACGGATGTACCGGCCGACCTCGTCGGATCGATGACAGCGAGCATCGAGGGTAGCGCCACCGAACTGTGCGTTTACGTATAACTAATGCGATAACAGAACATGACCTATAAAAATTACTTTGTAGCACCATGACGTGGGGAGGAGCGACGGTGAACGATCACCAACGTTGGTCACAGCAATGAGCACCCACGCCCCAGTATTCACATCGGTCGAGTTGCTTTCACTGGGAGTATACCATGCCGGATTCGACGGAGCGCTCGCCTCGAGCACCCCTCTCCAACTCGAGTGGAGCACGCAACTCGTGGCGGCGGGAGCGATGGTCGTGCTCGTCGTGCTCGGTGGCACGCTCCTCCTCAGAAATCGGATGAACAACAACAGTTCGGCGTCGAGGCAATCCATTACCGGAAAACAGGAGTTCAAAACGGATCGGGAGAAAGTCTGTGAATTGGTCGACGAAAACGGCGGACGAATGAAGCAATCAGAAATCGTCGACTCCGTCGACTGGTCGAAAGCGAAAGTAAGTCGCCTGCTGGCCGAACTCGAGGAAGACGAACAGCTCACGAAGCTTCGACTTGGCCGGGAGAACCTAGTCTGTCTGCCCGGTCACGAACCCACGGCATCAAAGTCGACCGACAACTCCGATAGCTCCTGACGTTTCAGAGATAAATACCCGTTTTCTCGAACCGAATCGAGGGCTGTACGCGGCGTTTGACCGTAGTACTGAATTTCTCACTGGAAAGATTGCTCCGGTTTATGCGCCGAAGAGGCGTTGATTCAATGCCTCTCAGGCACAGACATGAACACACGCAATCAACTACTCGTCGCGGTAACAGCCGTGATGCTCGTAGTCTCGAGCGGGGCGATGGTGGCAGGCGTATCACCAGCCGAGACTGCCGCAAACACGGACACAGCCGACGACGAGATCGAAGCGGACCAACCGGGTAACGACACGGCAAACGAATCGACAGCAGACGGGGCGATGACGGTGACAATCGAGCAGGCGACTGTCGTCATCGTTGCCGAAGAGGACATGTCGGATACGGTCGGAGAAGACGGCGTCGGGGCGGTCGAAAACATGACCGACTCCGACGACATCCACGCGACCCACACCGTCGAGGATCTCACGGTAACCGTCGAAGAGAGCTCCGTCCACTCGCTCGATGAGGAGGACGACTCGACGACTGGCACGCAGGGTGCCGACACGAACGACGGCGCTGACACCGGTCTGGAGAGCGGCGACGTAACCGTCGAGGAGGCGACGGTGTTCGTCACCGTCGACGGACTTCAAGGGATGACCGAGACGACGGCCGATAACGATAGCGCCGACGACGATGGATACGAAGACGACAATACATCGACCGACTACGAAGACGACAATACATCGACCGACTACGAAGACGACAATACATCGACCGACTACGAAGACGACAATACATCGGTCGATGACAACGCATCGAGCGACGACGGTATCGCTGTCGAGGACGATGAAACCGACGAAGACGATACCGGACTCGAGAGCAACGGAGAGTCGACCGATGAGAGCTCGGTGACGATCGAGCAAGCGACAGCCTTCGTCCTCATCGGGGACTCCCCGGACCTCGCTGACGATGCCCCTTCGAGCAGCACTGATACCGGTGTGACCGGAAACGACGACGCTGTTGACGAGAACGAAACCGCTGACGACGATGCGCAGAACGACTGCGACGTCATCGCTCCGAGCAACGTGTCTCCGAGCAACGTTTCCGAGAACGATAGTCAGGAGAACGAATCGGTCGCCAGTGATGACGACACCGCCGAGTACGGTGACGAGAACGACACTGTAAGTGAGAACGACAGCTACGAGACGAACGAGTCAGCTGATGTCGGCAACGAAAGCGATGACTGCGAGACGGACGACTCAACCGATGTCGCCAACGAGAGCGACGGTTACGAGACGAACGAGTCAACCGACGAGACCGACGACGAAACGGCAGCGATGTCGCCAACTGACCAAGACGTTTCGATAACGATCGAGCAGGCCACCGTCTTCGTCGTCGATACCGACGGGACCCTCACCGACACGGACAACGCGACCGAAGACGAACAAACGACGTCCAACGGCGATTCACTCGAGAGCGACTCCGACACTGCGTCGGACGACTCGACCACGGGTGCCTCCGTCTCCGTGACGATCGAAGAGGCGACCATCTACGTCGTCGATGCGTCCGCGGACACCGCGGAAACTGAAGCGCCGGCGAGCGACGATGCGATCGACGAGGAACCGGCCGAAGAACCGACCACGGACGACACCGATGACGGAGCAGTCGCCGACCAACCCGTCGCCGAGGATTCGGGCGTCGATAACGAATCGGTCACCGGCCCGGCTACGGACGATGCTACAACCAATAACGGTCAGACTGCAGACGATCCTGCAGTTGACAACGGTCCGGCTACGGACGACGCTACAGCTAACAACGGCCAGACTGCTGACGACACTGTAGTTGACAACGGAGCGACCGACGATCAGGCCCAGGATGGCTCGGCCACTGCCACCCAATCGGGCGATGCAACGACTGCAAACGGACCAGCAGCTGACGATACGGCTACCGGTCAGACCGGTAACGACGCCTCCGCTGACGACGGCCCGTCCGCCGAGAAGGCGGACTGCGACAAAAAACCGACCCACCAATCGGCAGTCGCGAACTGACTGACGGCACACACCCACTTTTTTCGACCGATCGCCGAGACGAGACGGGTTCCAGTCAACACGCTTGCTCCGAGCCATACGACTTGTCCAGCCCAGAACGGGAGCTGGTGTGGGCGGTTGCGCTGGCGCCTGGTTCAAGCTCCGAGAATTGCTGGGGCAGTCCTCAACTCAAAAGCGCATAGAGGCTGCTCGCTGCGACGGTGAGGAAAATCAGGATGCTCCAGACGACCGGATCGATACTCGAGAGGATGGGGAGGTTGAAATCAGCAAGCGCGATCACGGCGAGTGCGAGAACGCACAACACCAGATGTGACGCGAGAATCGTCGTTCGATCGGTCTCTGCGCCGTCGATATATCGAAGGACGTCCTCGAAGTTCTCGCCGGGTTCGATCGTCTTCGCATCGGAGTCGTACTCGATGACGGCCTCTTCTTCGAGCTGGGGCAAATGCGTTTGCTGGAGGGATACGTAGACGCTCTTGTAGAGGTTATTCGGAACGGGGGTCGTGTCGGATTCTCGTTCCCCGATTTCGGTCGCGACATCCGAGACATCGATACGCTCGGCGTCGGCCGCGAGCAACTGGACGATAGCGCGCCGTCTATCGTTTCCGAGGATGTGAAAGACCTCGCTTTCCTCGAGCGTGTCGGGTCGACTCGTTTGTACGGACATTGATTAGACCCGGTTCAACGCACGATCACTGAGCACCACGTTCACCACCAACCATCATAGATACCGCGATGTTTGAGTACTAGCAACTTTAAGCTGCCGCATGATAGCTAATGGATACTTATCAGCGGTCCCCGGTCGTTTCACACCGCACAACAGTTGCCACCGGGGCTGAAAAATCCGTCAACGAGGTCGCGTGAGCGGTGTTTGAACGAATCGATACCGTAATTCTTCGGTTAACGATTTCCGAAGCAAGTTTCGTTCTCGAGCGGCGACCGGACGAACCCGACAGTTCGGTAGAGCACTCATCAATCGTGCGTGCGCCGCTTAAGCTTGGATCGAACCGCTATCTTATAGCAGACAACTGTGCAACCAACTGCGAGAAAGATACCGCCGCGTATCTGCTCCGTCGTTCTCTGTCAATCGTCCCACAGTCGTTCTCGAGGTCACCGAAAGGCGAACAGATCGACCGCGACCATTCGACGCGGGTGATCCGATCGCCGTGTCGTCGACGGCGTTGCCATCGCGAGACGGTACACTCGAGGTGAGAAAGCTTCGTAAGAGAAGGTCGATCCATCGCTGACCCGAGATACCAGTCGTCGGGAACTCAGTCGCCGGGGAGGTGACCGCCGGATTGCATCTCTCGATAGGTCGTACAGTCCGGACAGCCGTGGACGATATCGCCGTTATCTCCGAAGACGCGGGCGAACTGCTGTGTGACGTGCGTGCCGCAGTTTCGACAGCGGGGCCCGGCCGTCGACGATTCCATCGGTCGCCAGTTGTGTTGCTTTTGTGTCATGGTTTGGTAACGGATCGCTCGCGAGCAGTCGATAGTTGCCTGCCGCCTGGAGTCGATCAGTGGGTCGGTGCCCGACTAGCGAGCGAATCACTCAAGTACTCACCAACGGTGAGACGGGCGATATCCACACCCGGAGTCGGATTCGCCGATACGGTCGGACATACTCCAATGAAGGCTCTCAGATGTGAATAAAGGACGTTGACTGTTCACTGAACCGGTGGGTCCGGTTCGTTGGTAAATACGGTGTTTATTCGCGCATATTTGCCGAATTCGGGCGTGAGAGCCGGTTCTAATCGTCGCGGCTTGCGGACCCGTTCAACGTGGATTCACCTGTATTGGATGGAATTCGGCCAAAAAATATCGCGTTGTTTTCGACTCGAGACGGTTCAAAGTCCGTATTTCCGCGGAGAAACATAATATTTCGTGAAATAATGCTCTGACTTCCGCTGGTAAGGTACATCGTTATAAAATACCACTGTCGCTTACCGAAAGGATAGCGAGAATGTGATGGAGGAAACCGGATCGGCGAGACGCCGAACCGAACTGTACTGGCTCCTCTCGACGAATCGAGAGCGAATCGAACACACACGCGACCCCGTCGAACGGGAATTCAACCAATGTCAACGCAAGCGACTAACACGACCACGGATACTGGCCGCGAATCGAAAGCACAACTAGATATTCTTGGCGACGAATGCGCACGGACGATACTCGTCGCAACGAGCGAAAACCCTCGAACCGCAAAAGAGCTGACAGCGCGCACGGACAGCTCCTCGGCAACCGTCTACCGGCGAATCAACAACCTACTCGAGAGCGGACTGTTGGCGGAGTGCATTCGATTCGAAGAGGATGGCTCCCACACGACCGCCTACGAGGCGACGATAGAGGCCCTGCACGTACAGATCAGTACCGACGGTATCGAGGTAACGATTGCCGGACAACGCGAGTGAGAACGGCCGCGTGCGGAGTCGGTGACTCGACGGTGAGCAGGGAGACGCTCCGAGGAAGTTCTCGAGGTGTAACTTTGAGTCGTTTCGGTCGATCTCATCCTTCGAGCGGGCCGCTCGTCGAAATCGTCCGAACTGACGGAACTCGTGATAGTCGTCGGAATAATTGGTTTCTCTCGCGGTAATGAGCCACGAGGAAGGCGCAAACGCCTGTATGATACGGATAACAAATATCCACTCAACGGAACGGTCAACCCGATTGAGCAATGCACGACCTGACCGGCTTCCAGCGAGACCTGTTGTACGTCATTTCCGGCGCGGATCGGCCGTCCGGACAAACCGTCAAAGACGAGGTCGAGAAGTACTATAGCTCGGAGATCAACCACGGGCGACTGTACCCAAATCTCGACACACTGGTAAACAAAGAACTCGTCGAAAAGGGACAACTCGACCGGCGAACGAACTACTACGCGATCACTGACGCGGGAACCCAGCGCATCGAAGAGCGCCGCGAGTGGGAAGAGCAGTACGTCGATATGTAAGCAGTTGAAAAACGACCTGCAGGTCCCAGGGGTCTAGTTCAGCGTACGATTCCGTGCAGCGCCATCTGTGTCAATATTCCGTCTATTTCTGCCTCGAGTCTCCGAAGACGAAGCGAGTTCTATCGTACGGCAAATACGTCACATACTCGAGGGTCGATCGTCCTCATCCGCCACGACGAGGGCGGTTTCGGAGCGGCGATGGTCAGGTAGTTCGAGCATAACAAAGCCCGAGATAGACTATGAATCCAACCGTTTGAGCATGGAAATGGTATCCCCTGTGTCTCTGCCGCCCGTCGAGGTGTACCGTCGATGAGTCTCCGAACGAAGACGTGGACTCGGTTTCAGTTGCTCCGTGACTACCCCGTAGACCTCGCAGTCGTGTCGGTCGCTGCAATTCTCGCGTACTACGTCGTCTCGATCACGCCCACCGGCAGCGAGTTTCGGATGCTCGTGGCGATGGGGCTGGTCCTGTTCCTGCCGGGGTACGCACTCGTCGCGGTGATTTTTCCCGCGACGGCGCGACGCCAATCCCAGCGGGAGTCGGACGCGACCGACCACCGGTTTCGTGGGATCAGAACGGTCGAACGGATCGGGCTGTCGCTCGTCCTCTCGCTTGCGATCGTCCCGGTCGTCATCATGGTGCTTGCCGGGACGAGCTGGGGGCTTTCGACCGAGGTGATTACGGCCGCACTCGCGGGAGTGGTCATCGTGTTTGCACAGATCGGCGTCGTTCGCCGACTTCGCGTTCCCGCCCCGGATCGGTTTTCGGTCGCACCGCTCGATTCGCTTCGCCAGCGAACCAGCGACACTGACGGAGTCACGAAAATGGCTTCGTCGGTGATACTGTGGGGTGCGATCTTATTGACAGTGAGCGGACTGTTGTTCGCGTTCGTCTCACCGACCGCGGCTGGCGGGTTTACCGAACTCGGATTGTACACGGAAAACGACGACGGAGACCTCGTCGCAGGAGAGATCCCCGGCGAGGTCGGACCTGACGAGTCGATCCCGATCACGTTCTCGATCGAGAACGGCGAAGGCGAGGACATGGAATACACGCTCGTCGTCCAGGAACAGTACTTCGAGGACGGCGAGATCACCGACCGGACGCAGTTACGAGAGCTCACCGCGAACGTCTCGGATGGCACGACCGTTAGCGGCGAACGGGACATTACGCCGACCGCAGAAGACGGTGAGTCGGTCCGAATCAGTGTGCTCCTCTACGAGGGCGATCCACCGGCTGAGCCGACGAACGAGAACGCACAGGAGGCCACCCACTTCTGGGTCGACGTCACCGAAGATGCTTCGGAGGACGAACCCGATGGTGAGGCGCCCGAAGAAGATGCGGACGAGGACGACGAATTAGACGACGTTGGTGATATCGAGGTCGAGGGCGGTGAAGATGGCGAAGACGGGGAAGATGGTGAAGACGGAGAGGACGGCGAGTCCACCATTGAATTCGACGAATTCTTCGGGGACACGTCGGTCGCTCCCGCGGAAACTGGTCTTCTGTAAGTCGCCTCGGGCTCACGTGGTTCGAGGCGCGACGCCTCTCGTCAGCGAGCGAAAGCTCGGTTCGCGGAGCTCGTGGAGTGTCGGTTTCGCGGACCCCGTAGAGCGTTGCTCCGTTCAGTCACAAAAGCTCGAGAACGGACGACTGCTAGCGGCGAAAGCAACTCGAGAAGGGACGTTCGCCAGTTTTTCTTCGTAACCCGCGAGTCGATCAGGGCAGCCGGTGATCGATAGCGCGGACGCGGGCGGGGTGTGGGATGACCGTAGACTCACGAAAAGTAGGTATCAGACCGTGTCAGCGAAAACCGGGTGCGGATCTGCAGTGTCGGGAGCGTTCGCCGACGACAGGTTGTGACGGCCTCGAGGCACGGGGATCGTTGAATCGTGATCGTTCGGAACGACTAGCGGCGGCTGAACGTCATCGGCCACTCGTCGAGAACGGCATCGAGAGCTCCGGGCGTCGTGAGAGGTGGTGTGCCATCGCAACGAACAGGATGACCAGACACAGGGCCAGCGCAACGATCGGAGCCATCGAGGCAGTGACCGGGCCGACGGATAGCCAGGTCAAGACCAACGCCGCGACGCCGGCCGCCGTGACCAGCGCGTAGACGAGGTCCCACTGTCGTTGCTCCTCGAGGCGTCTCCCGATGTACGGTTCGAACGTCTCCTCGTTGGGCAGCAACTCGATCGCGTGATCCTCGGAGTTCCAGTTGACGATGCCGTGGTCCTCGAGCATCGGTAGGTGGGTCTGATACAACGAGATGTACACACGCCGTCGCTGGGTCCGTGTCACCGTCTCCGGGTCGGTCTCGTTCTCCCATGCGGCCACCTGTTCGACCAGCGAGGAGAGATCACAGGACCCGTTGCGTTGTTTGAGAAACTGTACCGTCCGCCGTCGGCGGGCGTTGCTGAACACGTCGAACAGCTCGGCCTGGGTAAATTCGCCATCAGTCATCGGTCTCACTGCGTTCCCGTTATCGATTCCGTCCGTTCGGGGACGGGTGCCTTCGGATACCTCACGTCATCTCCTGCCACAGTTGGATACTTTACTATCTTACGGCTACCCTATCGAAAGCTGATTGTACCAGTTAGCGGCCGTGACTGACGGTTATTCCAATATTTCGTCGTTTCCACCCGTCGTGGCGAGAGAGACACACCGTCCGTGCGGACACATTCTATCGCATACGCAGCCCGCTACGGCCCGTAGTTCGTGGCTACAACGTTCGCAGGCCGAGGATAACAAAGCCTCGTTACCCGATGTACACAGACGATTGCCCACGCTGGGTATCGATTACCAATGAAGCTGAGCGAGATACGGGACGACGTGATGAATCGTCGACGGCGACGAGGTGTGTCGAAATGACGGATGTTCGTTGTGGTCGGGATTGTACGATCGCCGAGACGGCTACCGTCGGATACGGGTCGTTCGACGGCGGGACGGAAATCGGCGACGATGCGACGATCAGAGACGGGTCGATCGTCTACGGAAACGTCACCATCGGCGACGGGTTCACAACCGGACACGACGTGCTCGTCCGGGAAGCGTCGACGATCGGCGACAACGTGCTCGTCGGCACGAAAACGGTCATCGACGGCCACACGACGATCGGATCCGACGTGAGTCTACAGACCGGGGTCTACGTTCCAACCGAGACGACGATCGGGTCGAACGTCTTCGTCGGACCGGGTGTCGTGATGACCAACGACGAGTACCCCGTCCGGACGGACGCGGATCTGGACGGGCCCACGATCGAACGAGGCGCGTCGATCGGTGCGAACGCGACGCTCTTGCCGGGCGTGACTGTCGGCGAAAACGCGTTCGTCGCAGCAGGCGCGCTGGTCACCGCCGACGTCCCGCGAAACAGTCTCGCGGTCGGTTCGCCCGCTCGAATCGAACCGCTGCCCGAACCACTCGAGGGAGCGAACCAGCTCGCATGACCGAGATTTCGATAGCCGACCCACAGCTTAGTGAGGCTGCGATGGATCGCGTTCGATCGTTGCTTGAGGACGGCATGCTCGCGGACGGCCCCGAAGTGCGAGCCTTCGAATCGGAGTTCGCGGCGTTCTGTGGCGTCGATCACGGGGTGGCGACCGCCAACGGAACGACGGCGCTTCACGCCGCGCTCGAGGCGCTCGGCGTCGACCGCGGCGACGCCGTCATCACCTCGCCGTTCTCGTTCGTCGCCAGCGCGAACGCGATCAGACTCGCCGGCGGACGCCCGGTCTTCGCGGATATCGACCCGGAGACCTACACGCTGGATCCGGCGGCCGTCGAACGGATCGCACGGGAGCGCGACGACGTCGTCGGCATCCTTCCGGTCCACATCTACGGGCTGGCGGCGGACATGCATGCAATCGAAGACATCGCCGACGACCACGAGCTGTTCGTGCTTGAGGACGCGTGTCAGGCACACGGGGCGACGATCGACGACGAACGCGTCGGGAGTTTCGGCGACGCCGCATGCTTCTCGTTTTACCCGACCAAGAACATGACGACCGGGGAAGGCGGGATGGTCACGACCGACAGCGAAGCGCTTGCAAATCGGATCGCCGGCTACGTCAACCACGGTCGAACGCCCGACGGCGGTACGGGTGGCTACGACCATCACGAACTCGGGCACAACTATCGGATGACGAGCCTCGCCGCCACTATCGGCCGCGTTCAACTCGAGCGGCTCCCCGAACGCAACGAGACGCGACGAGCGCACGCGGCGGCCTACGACGACCGCTTCGCCGAGTTGCCGGTCGAGACGCCAACGGTTCCCAGCGGCCACCGTCACGTCTACCACCAGTACACGATTCGGACGACCGATCGGGAGTCGCTCCGCGAGACGCTCGAGAACTACGGCGTCGGCTCGAAGGTGTACTATCCGACGCCGATTCACCAACAACCGGCCTACGAGACGACGAGTACCGCGACGACTTCGCTCCCGCAAACCGAACGAGCCGCCGAGACCGTTCTTTCGCTTCCCGTGCACCCGAATCTCACCCGCGACGACAGAGAGCGGGTCGTCGACGCAGTATCCACGCAGTTCCACTCACATGACAGCACGTAGCCCTTCGAAGACCGACTCGACGCCGATACGCGTGGGCGTTATCGGGGTCGGCGCAATGGGAGAGAATCACGCGCGAGTGTACAGCGAACTTAGCCACGTCGAACTGGTCGCCGTAACCGATCTCGACGCGGCGAGCGCTCAGGCCACCGCGACGCAGTTCGAAACCGAGGCGGTACCGCTTGAGAAAGCCCTCGAACGCTGTGACGTCGTCAGCGTCGCCGTTCCAACGCCTGCCCACTTCGAGACCGTCTCCGCGTGTCTGGAAGCCGGCGTCCACGTCCTCGTCGAGAAGCCGATCGCGAAGTCGATCGACGAAGCAGAAACGCTCGCCCGGATCGCCCGTGAACGGGAGCTCGTCTTGCAGGTTGGTCACATCGAGCGGTTCAATCCGGCCGTTCAGGGTGTGCTGGACCTCGTCGAAGACCTCGAGGTGATCGCGGTCGACGCCAAACGCCTCGGACCGCCGGTCGAGCGATCCGGGCTTGACGGCGTGACCTACGACCTGATGGTCCACGACATCGACGTGCTCAACGCGATTCTCGAGGGGACGCCGGAACCGCTCACGGCCGCGAGCGCCGCCGACGGGCAGTACGCGAGCGCGACGATAGCCTACGGCGACGTCGTCGCTTCACTCACGGCCAGCCGGGTGACCCAGAAGAAGATTCGAAAACTCACCGTGACCGCCCGCGAGTGTCTCGTCGAGGTCGATTACCTCGAGCAGTCGATACTGATTCACCGAGACTCCTACCCCGCGTACGTCACCGATAACGGCCAGAACCGGTATCGCCACGAGAGCGTCATCGAACGCCCTCGAATCGACAACGGCGAACCGCTCCGTCACGAACTCGAGTCGTTTCTCGAGGCCGTCCGGAACGGAACTGAACCGCAAGTGACCGCCGAGGACGGGATCAGGGCGGTCGAAACCATCCAGCAACTGGATCGGCTGGCCGAACAGACCCCAACGGAGGGACCGACACAGTGAGCGACCGCTCGAACGCGCGCGGGCCGGCGAGCGCGGCCGATGAACGACCGAAAGGCCTCTACGGATCGTCGGCACCAAAATCGGCCCAGCGCCGGGCGCTTACGGGCGGCGACCTCCCGGTCGCCGTCTACGGTCTCGGAAAGATGGGATTGCCGCTCGCGACGGTCTACGCCGAGACGACGACGAACGTGATCGGCGTCGACGTTGATCCGGCCGTCGTCGAAGCCGTCTCGAGCGGCAGGTGTCACGTCCGCGGTGAGCCCGGACTCGCCGAGGGGGTCCAGTCTGCAGTCGATGCCGACTGGCTCGAGGCGACGACCAACGGTTCGCACGCGGCTTCACGGG